>DASZUH010000044.1:0-2109 GCA_035547715.1 Solirubrobacterales bacterium | reverse complement strand
CCCCACGACCGGAGGCGACGCCGCCGGTGACCGGGGCCCGGGCCCTCGGGTCGGTCACGGTGACGCGACGAACTCCACGCTCCCGTCACGGTCCCGTGCCCACGCCATGTTGATGGGCCGAAAACTCCCCATATAGGGGAGTTTTCGGCCCATCAACATGAGGGGTGTCACGGACCACGGGCGTTCGTGACGGATGCTGCGCCTCTCTACCCGCGGGACGCACGGACCCTTGACCTCTCCCCGCACCCTAGGCCGTCCCGGCCACGGCCACAACCTGCCAGGGTCGTGGACGGGACGGCCGCGTCCCTTGCCCTTCCCTTCCCCTCCGCTCCGGGCGCCGGCTTGCCGCGACCGAGCTCAGTGCCGCGAGGCCGCCTGCAGCTTCCCGGCCCAGACCGCCTTGGCGGTGAGAGCAGGCGATCGGCGATCGCCAGGCCGGTCGGTCGGTCGGAGATCCGCAGGGAGGCGAAGGCGAGGATCACGAGCTCCGGTCATCGCTGCTCACGCGGGGCGACGCTCGGCGACGCCGACGCCTCCCCCGCCACGGGCCACGAGCCGCTCAGGGACGGAGGCGGAACGGCGGATAGCGGTCGGTGACCAGCAGGAAGGCGTAGGCGGCGACGCGATCGTGCCAGCGGATCACGCCTTCGACGAAGTCGAAGAGGCCGCGCGGGTAGCGCCCGGTGAAGAGGATCGCGAACCAGGCCGCGATCACCGCGAGCACGGCGCCGATCCAGAGGAAGAAGAGCACCACGTAGTGGGGGATCGCGAGCAGCCACTTGACCAGCGGCAGCCAGCGGTTCAGATCCCTCGGCACGTCGGGATGGTCGAAGTCGAGGTGCACCGACTGGCGCTCGTCGGTCGAGGGATAGCGGTCGTCCATCAGCGCGAGGTAGACGCCGACCCGGTTCATGAAGCGCAGCAGTTCGAGGTTCCAGTCGAACCACCAGCGCGGGTACTTCTGGCGGAACAGGATCATCAGCAACGGCGGCAGGACGAGCAACCCGGTCCCGCCGATCGCGATCGTCGTCGTCTCGGTTCCGCCGCCGCCGCCGAAGGAGCCGCTCCAGCCGCTGATCGCGCCGAGCACGATCGCGATCGGGATCACGGTGAAGATGCGAAAGGCGCTGGTCAGTCGGTCGAGCGGCCGGTCGGGGTAGTCGACCTGCAGGCTCAGTGGGTAGCTCTCGTCCATGCCCGGCAGCTTCGGCGCCGGCGCGGCGCGGCGCATCCTGCGGCCTCCACACGAGGGCGGACGGCGGGGTACGGATGGCGGGCCGCCGCGGGCGGGCGAGCATCCCCGGCATGCGAACCCTTGCTCCGCGGCGCCTGGTGGCCCCGCTTCTCATCACGGCCGCGCTGGCCGCCCCGACGACGGCGGCGGCAGCTCCAAACTCGCTCCGCCACGACCTCGCGAGGGTCAACGCGCACCTGCGCATCGGGCTCGAATACGGGCCCGAAGAACTCGGCGAATCGATGCGGACGGCGAAATTCGTCTGCGAGCTTGGCCGCGACGCGACCGCGCGCTCCGAACCGGACGCGGCGGCGGCGGACTGGGCGACCCTCGACCAGGTGATCCAGCTGCGGGCCGTGGGCTCGGCCCATCGCATCGACACCGCCCTCGCCAACGCCGACTCGGTCCTCTCGCTGACCGGCCGGCGGTACGGCGGCGGCGGGTCGGCATCGAACGCGCTCCCCGCGCGCAAGGTGCGCCACTGGATCGCCGAGGCCCGCCATGGCCTCCGGATCATGCTGATCGCGGTCCAGGACCTGTCGCGGCCGTTCGAAAGCTGGCGCGCCCACGAATGCGCCGCCGCCTCCCGCGGCATCACCGAAGCCTTCACCCGCGGCCCGACCGGGATGGAACTGATCAACGACGGGATGCTGAACCTCTGGCGCCTGTCCGCTCCGGCGGAAGGCCCGACCGAAAGGAACCAAGATGACTGACGACCCGATCACCCTGACCCTCTCCCGCGCCGACGCCGAGGTCCTCCTCGGCGTCCTCAGCGCCGAGCGGCACAACGCCGACACGCAGGCGGTCTGCGACGCGGTCCGCCGACAGCTCGACGAACGACTCGGCGAGGCCGGTCGGGCCGAGGGCTGAGCGGG
>DASZUH010000043.1:0-4175 GCA_035547715.1 Solirubrobacterales bacterium | reverse complement strand
CCCCCCCCCCCACGCCCGGGACGCACCTCGGACGGACGCCCCGCCCCACGGGTCGCCGCCGGCACCCACCTCGGACGGCCGCCCCGCCCCGAACCGCCCGAACGAAAACCCGCCTAGCCCTGCGCGTAGGGCAGCAGCTCGACCTCGACCTCCTCGCCGGCGCCGAGGGGGCCGTCGCCGGCGGGGATCAGGGCGACCGCTTCGGCGCCGACCATCGAGGTGAGGACGTGGGAGGCCTGGGCGCCGGTGCTGTGGGCGTGCCAGCCGTCTGGGTGGAGGGCGAGCCGGCAGCGGACCGCGTGCAGGCGGTTGGGCTCCCGTTCGCATTCGTCGTCGAGGATCGCGACGGTGCGCCGCGGTGGGGCGGAGACGCCGAGCATCGCCCGGATCGCGGGCCAGGCCAGGAGGGTGAAGCAGACCATCGCGGAGACCGGGTTGCCGGGCAGGCCGAGGACGAGCGGGCCGTCGTCCTCGGCGACCCCGAACCAGGTCGGCTTGCCCGGTTTGAAGGCGATCCGCCAGAAGACCTGCTCGACGCCGAGCTCGGCCAGCGCGCCCTTGACGTGGTCGTGGGCGCCGACCGAGATGCCGCCGCTGATCACCACCAGGTCCGCCCCGGCCAGTGCCGCCGCGAGCGCGGCGCGGGTCGCGTCCGGGTCGTCGCCGACCCGCGCCTCGGCGACCACCTCGGCCCCGGCCCGCTCCGCCAGCGCCCGCAGGGTGTGGGCGTTGGCGTCGCGGATCTGACCCGGCGCGAGCGGCTCGGTCGGCCCGACCAGCTCGTCGCCGCTGACGACGACGGCGAGGCGCGGCCGGCGCCGGCAGGGCACCGGCTCGACCCCAAGCTCGGCCAGCACGCCGAGCTCGGCCGGGCCGACCGGGGTGCCCGCCGGGAGGACGAGCTCGCCCGCGGCGACGTCGTCGCCGGCCCGCCTGACCGCGGTGCCCGCGGCGATCGGCCCCGCCACCTTGACCGTGTCCCCGGCGCGTTCGGCCTTCTCGACCATGACCACGGCGTCGGCCCCGGCCGGGAGGACGGCGCCGGTCGAGATCGCGATCGCCTCGCCCGCCCCGACCGGCCGCGAGGCCGGGTGCCCGGCCCGCGACTCGTCGACGACGACGAGCGTCACCGGAGCGGCCGCGCCGGCGCCCGCGAGGTCGGCGGCGCGGACCGCGAAGCCGTCCATCGCCGAGTTGTCGAAGCCGGGGACCGGCGCGCTCGCCCGCACGTCCGCGGCCGTCACCCGGCCGAGCGCCTCGCGCAGCGGCACCGGCTCGGCGTCGAGCCGCCGCGCCCGCGCGAGGATCAGCTCGCGCGCCTCCTCGAACGGCGTCAGGCGGTCGGTCCCGGTCGCCGCCATCGCCCCGTCGCCTCAGCCGCCGATCGCGCTCATCGAGCGCGCCGGGCGGCGGAAGCCGGGCTCGTTGACGTGGTGCTTCAGCTCCTTACGCCAGACCGCGTCGCGGATGATCTCCTCCAGCTCGTAGTCCTCGGCGCCCTCGCGCAGCGGCCCGCGCAGGTCGGTCTCGTGCAGGGAGAAAAGGCAGGTGCGGAGCTTTCCCTCCGCGGTCAGGCGGAGGCGGTTGCAGTCGCCGCAGAACGGTTCGGAGACGGGATTGATGAAGCCGATCTCGCCGCGGCCGTCGCGGAAGCGGAAGACGCGCGCGGTCGCCGAGGCCTCGCGCGGCAGCTCCTCGAGCGGGTGGACGGCGTCGATCAGCGCCCGCAGCTCCTCGCCCTTCAGCACCTGCTCGGGGGTCCAGGCACCGTCCGCGTCGAGCGGCATGAACTCGATGAAGCGCACCTGGTAGGCGGTCGAGCGGGCGAGCTCGGCGAAACGCGGCGCTTCCTCCTCGCTGAAGCCGCGGATCGCCACCGCGTTCACCTTGATCGGGCGCACGGTTGCGAAGCGGCCGATCGCGTCGAGGCCGCGCAGCACCCGGGGCAGCGCGTCGCGCCGGGTCATGGCGAAGAAGCGGTCGCGCTGCAACGAGTCGACCGAGACGTTGACGCGGCCGATCCCCGCCGCCGCCAGCGCCTCGGCATCGCGCTCGAGCAGGTAGCCGTTGGTGGTCAGCGAGAGGTCTTCGAGCCCGTCGATCGCGGCCAGCATCGAGACCAGGGTCGGCAGTTGGCGGCGGGCGAGCGGCTCGCCGCCGGTCAGCCGCACGTCCTCGACCCCGAGCGAGACGAACAACTCGACCAGCCGCGCGATCTCCTCGTAGCTGAGGATCTCCTCGCGCTCGAGCCAGGGCAGGCCGGCGGCCGGCATGCAGTACTGGCAGCGGAAGTTGCAGCGGTCGGTGACCGAGACCCGCAGGTCGGAGATCCGACGGCCGTGGCCGTCTTCGAGCGGCGCCGTCGCGCTCACCCGACCGCGGTCGCCGAATCGTGGATCGGCCCGCTCGTCTTCGTCAGGCTGATCCCGGCCCGGCCGCTGCGGACGGCGATCAGCTCGGCGAGGATCGAGACCGAGGTCTCGGCCGGGGTCCGGGCGCCGATGTCGAGGCCGCAGGGCGAGTGGATGCGTTCGAGGTCCTCCTCGAGCGCGCCCGCCTCGCGCAGGCGCGCGAGGCGCTTCTCGTGCGTGCGCCGGCTGCCGAGGGCGCCGATGTAGCCCGCGTCGCCCGCCAGCGCGGCGAGCAGCGCCGGCTCGTCGAACTTCGGGTCGTGGGTGAAGACGAGGACCGCGTCGCGGGGCCCGGGCCGCTGCCCGGCGAGGTAGTCGTCGGGCCAGGCGACGACGGTCTCGGCGGCCTCCGAGAAGCGCGGGCTTTCGAGGAAGGGACGGCGGGCGTCGACGATCGTCACCTCGTAGCCGACCTCGACCGCCAGCTTCGCCATCGCCGCCGAGAAGTCGATCGCGCCGAAGATGACCATCCGTGGGCGGGTCGCGAACGCCTGGATGTAGACCGACAGCTCCGAGCCCATCACCTCGCCGCCGCCGCCGTAGTGGCGGATCGTCGACACGCCCTTGTCGAGGAACCCGCGCGCCTCGCGGGTCACCGAGCGGTCGAGCAGCCCCGCCGGCTGGAGGCCGCCGAGCACTCCCTCGGGGAAGATCACCATCTTCGCGCCGGCGGAGTCGCCGTCGAGCAGGGTCGCCACGGCGACCGGCTCACCGCTCTCGATCGCCGCCGCGGTGCGCTCGAGCTGCCCGACCGAGCCCGGGGCGAGCTCGTGGACGAAGACCCGTACGGCGCCGCCGCACATCAGGCCGACGCCGGCCGCTTCTTCGTCGGATATTCCGTAGGCGGCGACATGGGCGGAGCCGCCCGCGAAGATCTTCTGCGCCTCTTCGACCAGCGCCGCCTCGACGCAGCCGCCGGTCACCGAGCCCTCGATCCGCCCGTCGTCGCCGATCAGCATCTGGGCGCCGGGGTCGAGCGGCGCCGAGCCGATCCGCTCGACCAGCGTCGCCGCGACGACGCGCGTGCCCTCGCGCAGCCACCGGGCGGCGGTCCGCTCAGCGGCAGGCATCGGAGTCCCTCGGCACGATCCCCATAGAGTTGGTCTAACCGATCGAAACGGGCGGCGCCAACTGGCCTAAGTGATCGCTTAGGGGTGCTTGAAGCCCTGATCCCAAGCGGGGAAGCTGGGTTTGCGCATGGAGGGAATGTCGATGGGCGGCGCCGGCGGCGCGGGCTCTTATCACGGGATGGCGATGGGGCACCTGGGCGGCTCCGGGGCGACGCCTGACCTGCTGCCGGAATGGCTCGGGATCCTCGCCGCGGTGATCTTCCTGCTGGTCGCCGGGGCGCACCTCGGCCACCTGGCCATGACCTCCGGCGAGCGCCGCCGGTGGCACGTCCTCCACGTCGCGATGGCGCTCGGGATGGCCTCGATGTACGCGCCGGCGCGGGTCGATCCGTTCCCCTTCTCGGCCGAGGCCTGGCAACTCGTCTTCGTCGGCCTCGCCCTCGCCGCCGGCACGCGCTGGCTCGGCGGCCTGGCCGGCCTCGGCTCCAACAACCCCCTCTGGCTGCTGACCACGGTCGATCTCGGCGTGATGGCCTACATGTGGACGGAAAGCGACTTCGTCCCGGCCCTCACCTGGGTCCTCGTCGCCTACCTCCTCCTCGAGGCCTGCCTCTGGGTCGCCAACGCCTACCGCCAGGTCGACGGCGGCTCCCCCCTGATCCGCTGGAGCGCGATGAGGCCCGCCCCCGAAGGC
>DASZUH010000042.1:0-2444 GCA_035547715.1 Solirubrobacterales bacterium | reverse complement strand
AGGTCGAGGTCCCACCCCTCCTTCTCCGAGGCCGCCGCCATCTGCTGAAAGCCCTGCGCGTAGGCGACGACCTTGCTCGCGTAGAGCGCGTGCTGGATGTCGTCGAGAAGCTCGCGCCGGTCCTCGGTCTCGGCGGGCTCGGGCCCGGCGAGGATCTTCGAGGCGGCGGCGCGCTCGTCGCGCAGCGCCGACAGCGTGCGGGCGAAGACGGCCTCGGTGATCGCGGTCAGCGGCACCCCCAGCTCGAGCGCGTCCTCGGAGGTCCAGCGGCCGGTGCCTTTCTGCTCGGCCTGGTCGACGATCACGTCGGTCAGCGGGCCGTCACCCTGCGGGTCCTGCTTGGCCAGCACCTTGGCGGTGATCTCGATCAGGAACGATTCGAGGTCGCCCTCGTTCCACTCTTCGAAGGTCTTGGCGATCTCGGCGACCGAGAGGCCGGCGACGTTCCGCATCAGGTCGTAGGCCTCGGTGATCAGCTGGATATCGGCGTACTCGATGCCGTTGTGGACCATCTTCACGTAGTGGCCGGCGCCGTCGGGGCCGACGAAGGTGCAGCACGGGGTGCCGTCGACCTGGGCGGCGATCCTGGTGAAGATCTCCTCGACCTCGGCGTAGGCCTCGGGGGTGCCGCCAGGCATGATGCTCGGCCCGAGCAGCGCGCCCTCCTCGCCGCCGGAGACGCCGACGCCGAGGAAGCGCAGGCCGCGCTCCTCCAGTTCGGCGGTGCGCCGCTTGGTGTCGGGGAAGTGCGAGTTGCCGGCGTCGATCAGGATGTCGCCCTCGTCGAGCAGCGGCGCGAGCTCCCCGATCACCGCATCGACCGGCGCCCCGGCTTTGACCATGATGATGATCTTGCGCGGGCGGGCGAGGGCGGCGACGAACTCCTCGCTCGTCTCGGTGCCGGTGAAGTCCGCCTCCTGCCCGTATTCCGCGATGAAGTGGCGGGTTTTCTCCGGGCTGCGGTTGTGGACGGCGACCGACCAGCCGTTGCGGCCGATGTTGCGGGCGAGGTTCGCCCCCATCACGGCGAGGCCGGTGACCCCGATCTGGCTCTCAGCGCTCATGCGCCTGACCCTATCGATGCGCAGGCGTGGGCGGGACGGGCGGCAGGGTTGATCGCGATCAACGTTGATTCGCCCCGCTCGCCGGAGAAGAGTCGCCGGCGGATAAACGACTCAGGAGGTGGGCGATGGCCGCGATCGACGAGGTGCGCGACGGGTTGGAGGGGGTGCCGGCGTTCGCCACCGAGATCGCCGAGCCCGACCGTGAGGGAGGGGCGTTGCGCTACCGCGGGGTCGACGTCGAGGAACTGGTCGGGACGCTGGCGTTCGAGGGCGTCTGGGGACTCTTGGTCGACGGCCGCCCGGACCGGCCGCTCGCCCCGGCGGGGACGCATCCGCTCGGCTACCGCACCGGCGACACCCGCGTCGACGTGCAGGCGGCGATCGCCGCGCTCGCGCCCGAGTGGGGCTTCGACCAGCTCGTCGACGTCAGCCCCGAGGTCGCCCGCGACCAGCTCGCCCGCACCGCCGGGGCGACGCTCTCCTTCGTCGCCCAGTCGGCCCGCGGCGGCGGCGTCGCCCCCGTCCCCCAGTCGCGGATCGACGCGGGGCAGACGCTCGCCGAGCGCTTCCTGCTGCGCTGGCGGGGCGAGGCCGACCCCGACGCGGTCGCCGCGATCGACGCCTACTGGATCACCGCCGCCGAGCACGGGATGAACGCCTCGACCTTCACCGCGCGGGTCGTCGCCTCGACCGGGGCCGACGTCGCCGCCGCGCTCAGCGCCGCGGTCGGGGCGCTCTCCGGGCCGCTCCACGGCGGTGCGCCGGCGCGCGTGCTGCGGATGCTCGACGGGGTCGAGACGGGCGGCGACGCCGACGCCTACGTGCGCGGGATCCTCGACCGCGGCGAGCGGATCATGGGCTTCGGCCATCGCATCTACCGCGCCGAGGACCCGCGCGTCCGGGTGCTGCGGCGGCTCGCCGAACAGCTCGGCTCGCCGCGGCTCGAGGTGGCGCGGGAGCTGGAGCGGGCGGCGCTCGCGGCGCTCGCCGAGCACAAGCCCGACCGCGTCCTCGCCACCAACGTCGAGTTCTGGTCGGCGGTCGTGCTCGACCACGCGCGGGTTCCGCAGAGCCTCTTCACGCCGCTCTTCGTCTGCGCGCGGACGGCGGGCTGGTCGGCGCACATCCTCGAGCAGAGGCGGACCGGGCGGCTGATCCGCCCGGCGGCGCTCTACGTCGGGCCGGAAGCGCGGCCGCTGTCAGCATTGACGGGATGAGCGACGGCGATCGCCCGAGCGAGACCGAGGAGGGAGCGGCGGCCGGGGAGGAAGCGGCCGCCGAGGAGCGCCTCCGCACCGAGGAGGTCGCGCGGCGCCTCGGCGTCAAGCGGGAGACCGTCTACGCCTACGTCAGTCGCGGCCTGCTGGAGCGCGACCCGGC
>DASZUH010000041.1:0-5886 GCA_035547715.1 Solirubrobacterales bacterium | reverse complement strand
CTCCGAATATTTCATCAGCTGCTCGTAGAGCACGTGCATGATCGCCTGGCCGGTGATGTCGGCGACGTAGTACGTGCGGGCGGCGGAGGCGCCGCCGAAGGCGCGGGTCCCGAGCTTGCCTTCCTCGTTGCGGTGGAAGGTCACGCCGAGGTGCTCCATGTGGAGGATTTCCTCCGGCGCCTCCTTGGCCATGATTTCGATCGCGTCCTGGTCGCCCAGGTAGTCCGATCCCTTCACGGTGTCGAACGCGTGGGACTCCCACGTGTCGTCAGGGTTGAGCGCCGCGTTGATGCCACCCTGAGCGGCGTTTGAATGGGAGCGGACGGGGTGGACCTTGGAAACGATCCCGACCGAAACGCCCTGCTCTGCGGCGGCGAGGGCGGCCCGCTGGCCGGCGAGCCCGGCCCCTATGACGAGTACATCGTGGGATGGCACGAGGCCGGATGGTATAGGGGCTAAATCCGACTTCGTTGTCGGGATTACGAGCGCGGGCGGGGCTTACCATTGACGCATGTTCGGTGGTCGCCCGATCACGCTTTTCCACGTCCGGGGAATCCGGATCGCGGTCGACTGGTCGTGGTTCCTGATCCTCTTCCTGGTCATCTTCTGGATGTCCCGGTTCTACGACGACCTGCTGGGGAGGTCGGGGAGCTCGAGCGAGCCGTTCCTGCTCGCGGTGGCCAGCGCGGCGGGGTTCTTCGGCTCGATCCTCCTGCACGAGCTCGGCCACGCCTTCGTCGCCCGCCGCAACGGGATCGGGATCAGCCAGATCCAGCTGTGGATCTTCGGCGGCATGGCGCGGATGGACCGCGAGGCCGACTCGCCGGGGGTCGAAGCGCGGGTCGCGCTCGGCGGCCCGGCGGTGACGCTGATGATCTTCGTCGCCTGTGCGCTGGTCGGGATCGTCGCCGGCGGCTGGAAGGAGTACAGCGAGGCGGCGACCTTCGAATCGCGGGTCGGCGCCGCGGCGGTGCCGGCGATGTTCGACTGGCTCGCCTCGATCAACCTGCTGCTGCTGGTCTTCAACCTGATCCCGGCCTTCCCGATGGACGGCGGCCGGGTCGCCCGGGCGATCGCCTGGCGGACCAGCGGGGACCGCAACGCGGCGACGCGGTTCGCCGCCGAACTGGGCCGCGTCCTCGGCTGGGGGATCATCGCCGCGGGCGCCTACATGGCGGTGACCGACTCGATCTTCGGCAGCTTCGGCGGCATCTGGCTGGCGCTGATCGGGGTGATGATCAACGGCGCGGCGCGCGCCGCGGCACAGCAGACCCGGGTTGGCGGACGCATCCACCACATCTCGGTCGCCGACGTGATGGACCGCCAGCCGGTCACGATCCCCGGTGAGATCTCGGTCGAGCAGGCGCTCGACGAGTACTTCCTCCGCTACCGCTGGCCCTGGTTCCCGGTCGTCGACGCCGCCCACCGCTTCCTCGGGCTGCTCCAGCGCGACGCGGCCGACGAGGTCCCCGAGGTCTCCCGCACCATCTCCCTGGTGAGCGAAATCGTCGATCCCGACCGCGGCCTCTTCGTCCGCGACGACACCCCGCTCGACTCGCTCCTCTCGAATGCCAACCTACGCCGCTTCGGCGCCCTGATGGCAGTCGACGCCGACGGCCGCCTGAGCGGCGTCGTCACGGTCGAGCAGGTCGGCCGCGCGTTGAAAGAATCGACGACGGTCGTCGGGCCCTGAGGGATGGGGGCGTCGCAAGCCGGCGCCCCGCCCGCGAACCACGGGACCCGTCACTAAGCCGTGATGGAGCGTCTGCGATTACCCCTCCTGGGCGGGGGTAAATGCAGACGGTCAGGCGACCGCGCGGTGGCGGGTGATGATGCGGGCGTAATCGAGGCCCGCGGGGAGGGTGCCGAAGGCGCGGCCCCAGTCGCCGTCGAGGCGGGAGGCGCAGAAGGCGTCGGCGACGGCTTCGTCGCCGTAGCGGACCAGGAGCGAGGCCTGGAGGGCGAGGGCCATCCGTTCGACCACGCGGCGGGCGCGGGTCTCGATCGTCGCCACGTCGCCGGGTAGCTCGTCGCGCAGGGAGGCGGCGAAGGCGGCGAGGCGGGGCTCGAGCGCGGCGCCGTCGGCGACCTCGGCGAAGAAGGACTCGACCGAGGCCGGGGACTTGACCATCGCGCGGAGGACGTCGAGGCACTGGACGTTGCCGCTGCCCTCCCAGATCGAGTTGAGCGGGCTCTCGCGGAAGAGGCGCGGCATCCCCGACTCCTCGACGTAGCCGTTGCCGCCGAGGCACTCGAGGCACTCGCCCGCGTGGGCGGGGGCGCGCTTGGTGATCCAGTACTTGAGCACCGCGTTGGCGACGCGCTTCAGGCTCTGCGCCTCCTCGTCGCCCGCCCGCGCCTCGTCGTAGGCGCGCGCCAGGCGCATCGCCGCGATCGTCGCCGCTTCCGACTCGACCGCCAGGTCGGCGAGCACGTTCTGCATCAGCGGCTGGTCGACCAGGACGGTGCCGAAGACCGAGCGGTTGGAGGCGTGGTGGATCGCCTGGGCGACCCCGGCCCGCATGCTCGTGGTCGAGCCGAGCACGCAGTCGAGCCGCGTGTGGTTGACCATCTCGATGATCGTCGGCACGCCCGCGCCCTCCTCGCCGACCAGCCAGGCCGAGGCGGCGTCGAACTCGATCTCGCTGGAGGCGTTCGAGCGGTTGCCGAGCTTCTCCTTCAGGCGCTGGATGCGGAAGCGGTTGCGGGCGCCGTCGGGCGTCCAGCGGGGGAAGAGGAAGCAGGAGAGGCCACCCTCGGCCTGGGCCAGGACGAGGAAGGCGTCGCACATCGGCGCCGACATGAACCACTTGTGGCCGGTCAGCTCGTACTCGCCGCCGGGGCCGCCGGCGTCGACGGCGCGAGCCACGGTCGTGTTGGCGCGTACGTCGGTGCCGCCCTGCTTCTCGGTCATCCCCATCCCGGCGAGGGCGCCGCGCTTCTCCGGCGCGGGCAGGTTGCGCGGGTCATATGAAGAGCTGAGGAAGTGCTGCTCCCACTGCGCGGCGAGCTCGGGCTGCGTCCGCAGCGCCGGCACGACCGAGTAGGTCATCGAGATCGGGCAGCCGATCCCGGCCTCGGCCTGCGACATGCACATGAAGGCGGCGCCGCGGGCGACGTGGGCGCCGGGCCGCGGGTCCTTCCACGGCGCGCAGTGCAGTTCGTGTTCGACCGCGGTCCCCAGCAGGTCGTGCCAGGCCGGGTGGAACTCGACCTCGTCGACGCGGTTGCCGAAGCGGTCGTGCGTCTTGATCCTGGGACCGTTGTCGTTCGCCAGCCGTCCCAGCTCCTGCGCCTCGGCCGAGCCGGCGAACTCACCGACCGCGGCGATCCGCTCGAAGGCCCACTCGGCACCCTCGCGCTTCACCGCCTCGACCAGCGGCACGTCCGTCTCGAAGACGTTGTAGTCGCTCAGCGGCGGCGGCTGGTTGGCGACCGTGTGGTTGCCGAAGGTGGGGCGCTCCCTGGTGGCCATCGGGTATCCGATTGTGCCGGCTCGCCGGCCGGCATGTCGGCGCCACCGTCGCGCGCCCGCCCCGCTCACGGTGCCTGACGCCGAGAAGCGCGTCCGTATAGCATCGCTCGCCGATGCCGAAGATCAAGGTTACGAACCCTGTCGTCGAGCTCGACGGCGACGAGATGACCCGGATCATCTGGTCGTTCATCAAAGAGCAACTGATCCTTCCCTACCTCGACGTCGACCTCAAATACTTCGACCTCGGGATCGAGAGCCGCGACGCGACCTCGGACCAGATCACGGTCGACGCCGCCAACGCGATCAAGGAGTACGGCGTCGGCGTCAAGTGCGCGACGATCACCCCGGACGAGGCGCGGGTCGAGGAGTTCGGCCTGAAGGAGATGTACCGGTCGCCGAACGGGACGATCCGCAACATCCTCGGCGGCGTCATCTTCCGCGAGCCGATCGTGATCGCCAACGTGCCGCGCCTGGTGCCCGGCTGGACGAAGCCGATCGTGATCGGCCGTCACGCCTTCGGCGACCAGTACCGCGCCACCGACCTGGTGGTGCCGGGCGAGGGGACGCTGACCATGACCTTTACCCCCAAGGACGGGTCCGAGCCGATCGAGCTCGACGTCTACGACTTCCCCGGCGGCGGCATCGCGATGACGATGTACAACCTCGACGAGTCGATCCGGGACTTCGCCCGCGCCTCGCTGCGCTACGGGCTCGACCGCAACTACCCGGTCTACATGTCGACCAAGAACACCATCCTGAAGCGCTACGACGGCCGCTTCAAAGACCTCTTCGCGGAGATCTACGAGGCCGAGTTCAAGGCCGACTTCGAGGCCGCCGGGCTCACCTACGAACATCGGCTGATCGACGACATGGTGGCCGCCGCGCTGAAGTGGGAAGGCGGCTACGTGTGGGCCTGTAAAAACTACGACGGCGACGTCCAGTCGGACACCGTCGCGCAGGGTTTCGGGTCGCTCGGCCTGATGACCAGCGTGCTGATGACCGCCGATGGCAAGACGGTCGAGGCGGAGGCCGCGCACGGCACCGTCACCCGTCACTACCGTCAGCACCAGCAGGGCAAACCGACCTCCACCAACCCGATCGCCTCGATCTTCGCCTGGACGCGCGGCCTCGAGGCCCGCGGCCGGATGGATGACACCCCCGCGGTCGGCGAGTTCGCCCGGACCCTCGAGCGCGTCTGTATCGAGACGGTCGAAGAAGGAAAGATGACCAAAGACCTGGCGCTGCTTGTCGGTGGCGATCAGGCGTACCAGACCACGCAGGAGTTCCTGGCGTCGATCGACGCCAACCTGCAGAAGGCGATGGCCGGCTAGCCGTCGCCCCACCACCTACTCCGAGGAGACGATTCGTGAGCACCCCCGTGAAGGTCACCGTTACGGGCGCCGCCGGGCAGATCGGCTACGCCCTGCTGTTCCGCATCGCCAGCGGCCAGATGCTCGGCCCCGACACGCCGGTCGAGCTGAGCCTGCTGGAGATCCCCCAGGCGCTCGAAGCCGCCGAGGGCACCGCGATGGAGCTCGACGACTGCGCCTTCCCGCTGCTGCACCGCATCGACATCACCGACGACCCGAAGAAGGCTTTCGAGGGCACCAACGTCGCCCTGCTCGTCGGCGCGCGGCCGCGCGGGCCGGGCATGGAGCGCGCCGACCTGCTCGAGGCCAACGGCGGCATCTTCAAGCCGCAGGGCGAAGCGATCAACGCCGGCGCCGCCGACGACGTCAAGGTGCTGGTGGTCGGCAACCCGGCCAACACCAACTGCCTGATCGCGATGTCGAACGCGCCCGACGTCCCCCGCGAGCGCTTCACCGCGATGATGCGCCTCGACCACAACCGGGCGATGATCCAGCTCGCCAACAAGCTCGCCAAGCCGGTCACCTCGGTCACCAACATGACCGTCTGGGGCAACCACTCGACCACCCAGTACCCGGACCTGGTGAACGCCAAGGTCGACGGCGAGGGCGCCTGGGAGCAGGTCGACGACGAAGCGTTCATCACCGACGAGTACATCCCGCGGGTGGCGAAACGCGGCGCCGAGATCATCGAGGCGCGCGGTGCCTCCAGCGCCGCCTCGGCGGCCAACGCCGCGATCGACCACATCCACGACTGGGTGCTCGGCACCCCCGAGGGCGACTGGGTGTCGATGGGCGTTCCGGCCGACGGTTCCTACGGGATCGGCGAGGGCATCATCTGCGGTCACCCCTGCCGGTGCAGCGGCGGCGAGTGGTCGATCGTCCAGGGCCTCGAGGTCCCGGACTTCTCGCGCGAGCGGATCGAGAAAAGCGTCTTCGAGCTCCAGGAGGAGCGCGACGCGGTCTCGAACCTGGGCCTGATCTAGGTGTAAGTGAGACGGGCCCCGGGTGGGTCTTCCAAGACGCGCTTCGCGCTGAGTGTCT
>DASZUH010000040.1:0-1569 GCA_035547715.1 Solirubrobacterales bacterium | reverse complement strand
CCTCGCCAAACGAGGAAGGGAGAGCGATGTTCTACGCAGTGCTGGGCTACGTCCACGCCGCCTTGTGGCGGGTCAACCTCGCCGTCACCCGGCGGGTGAGGGCGATCCACGCCCTCGCCGGCGAGCGCGGACAGGGGACGGTCGAGTACGTCGGCCTGATCCTGCTCGTCTCGCTGCTGATGGTCGGGATGGTCGCCGCGATGAAAGGGTTCAACGGCAAACAGGGCACCGAGCTGGCCGACGTGATCATCAACAAGATCAAGGAAGCCGTCGACAAGGTCGCCTTCAAATGATGGGCTTGGCGCTTTCCTCACCGTATCCGGGAGGAAAGCGCCAACTTCGGCCGTCCGACGGGCGCGCCTCCAGCCTCCTCGTGAAAGACTCGCCGCCATGACCGCCTCGCGCAGCTACGACCGTGCTCCCGCCGACATCCGACCGGTCCTGATCGACCCGGGCTTCGTCGAAAGCGCCGACGGGTCGGCGCTGATCTCGGTCGGGCGGACGCGGGTGATCTGCACCGCCTCGGTCTCCGAGCAGGTGCCGCGTTGGATGGCCGGCCGCGGCAAAGGCTGGGTCACCGCCGAGTACGCGATGCTCCCGGCCTCGACCGGCGACCGCAAGCCGCGCGACATCTCGAAGGGCAGGCAGGACGGCCGCGGGGTGGAGATCCAGCGGCTGATCGGGCGCAGCCTGCGGGTGGTGTGCGATTTCAGGGCGCTCGGCGAACGGAGCGTCTACGTCGACTGCGACGTGCTCGAAGCCGACGGCGGCACGCGCTGCGCCTCGATCACCGGCGGCTACGTGGCGCTGAAGCTCGCCTTCCGGAGACTGCTCGACCGCAAGCTGATCGACACGATGCCGCTGACCGGCTCGATCGCCGCGGTCAGCGTCGGCATGGTCGACGGCCGCGCGCTCTGCGACCTCGACTACAACGAGGACTCGCGCGCCGAGGTCGATGCCAACGTGGTGATGGCCAGCGACGGCGGCCTGGTCGAGGTGCAGGCGACGGCCGAGCGGACGCCGCTCTCGCGCGCCTCGCTGGACGAGCTGCTCGGCCTCGCCGAGGGCGGCATCGCCCGGCTCCGCGAAGTCCAGGACCGGGTCGCGCCCTGAGGGGCGTCGGCGGGATCGGCGGCCGGACGGTGAGCGCGCGGTGATCCTCGCCACCTCCAACCTGCACAAGCTGGGGGAGATGCGCGAGCTGCTGCCGGGGCTCGACCTACGGCCGCTGCCGGAGGGCTACGAGCCCCCGGTCGAGGACGGCGACAGCTTCGAGGCCAACGCGCTGATCAAGGCGCGCGCCGCCCACGCGGCGCTCGGCGAGGCGGTGCTCGCTGACGACTCGGGGATCGAATCGTTCGACCTCGGCGGCGCGCCCGGGATCCACTCGGCACGCTATGCGGGCGAAGGGGCGAGCGACGCGGAGAACCTCGACAAGCTGCTGCGCGAAGTCGACGCCGCGGGCGGCGGGCGCCGCGCCGCCTACGTCTGCGTGCTGGCGCTGGTCGACGCCGACGGCACCGAGCACGTCTTCGAAGCCAACTGCGAAGGCCGCCTCCTGCGCGAGCG
>DASZUH010000039.1:0-3064 GCA_035547715.1 Solirubrobacterales bacterium | reverse complement strand
CCCTCGGTCACCGAGGGCGTCGACATCGGGCCCGAACCGACCCCGTTCCAGCAGGCGCAGCTGCTCGCCGCCGCAGCTTGGGGGGCGTCGCGGACCTGGTTCCTGATCAACGGCGCCTCGCAGGGCAACCACGCGACCTCGATGACGCTCGGCCACATGGGCGAGGAGGTCGTCGTCCAGCGCAACGTCCACTCCTCGGTGATCGACGGGCTGGTGCTGAACGGGATGCGGCCGAGCTTCGTCTCGCCGGAGCTCGACCCCGAGCTCGGCATCGCCCACGGGCTGACGCCGGAGAGCCTCGCGGCGGCGCTCGACGCGACCCCGAACGCGGTCGCCGCGATGGTCGTCTCCCCCACCTACTTCGGCGCCTGCGCCGACGTCGCGGCGCTCGCCGAGGTCGCCCACTCGCGCGGCCTGCCGCTGATCGTCGACGAGGCCTGGGGCGCCCACCTCCACTTCCACCCCGACCTGCCGCCCGACGCGCTCTCCTGCGGCGCCGATCTGGTCACCTCTTCGACCCACAAGATCGTCGGCAGCCTGACCCAGGCGGCGATGCTGCACCTCGGCCACGGCGACCGGATCGACCCGGCGATCGTCGACCGCTGCGTCAGCCTGGTCGAAACGACCAGCCCCAGCGGCCTGCTCACCGGGTCGCTCGACGCGGCGCGGCGGATGGCCGCGGTCCACGGCGAAGAGCTGCTGACCGAGACGCTGGCGGCGATCGCGCGCACCCGCGAGCAGATCGTCCAGATCCCCGGCCTCGGCGTCCTCGACGAGTCGATGGTCGGCCGCGCCGGGATCGCCGGCTGGGACCCGCTGCGCCTCTCGGTCGACGTCCGCGGCACCGGCTCGACCGGCTACCGGCTGGCGAAAAAGCTCTTCTACGCGCACGGGATCGACCTCGAGCTCTACTCGGAGAACGTCGTCGTCGGCATCTTCGGCATGGGCGAGCCCGCCGCCGACACCGGCGAGCGGCTGGTCGCGGCGCTGCGCGCCTCGGTCGGCGAACTCGAAGCCGAGCCCGGCCCGGCGCAGGAGAAGCTGGCGCCGCCGCCGCCCTGGGGTGAGCTGGTGATGACGCCGCGCGAGGCCTACCTCGGGCCGCAGGAGGTGATCCCCTTCGAGGAGGCGGCCGGACGCGTCGCCGCCGAGGGGCTCGCCGCCTACCCGCCCGGGATCCCCAACGTGCTGCCGGGCGAGCGGCTGACGGCGGAGACGCTCGCCTACATCCGCGAGTCGATCGCCCACGGCGGCTACGTCCGCGGCGGCTCCGACCGCGAGCTGAAGACGCTCCGGGTCACCACCGGGCGGTGAGCGCCGCGCGGTTCGAAACTTCGGCCTGGCCGAAGAAAGGAACCACGCAGTAGGCTCGCCGGGATGGCCTCCTACGACGCGATCAAGGACCTGCCGCTCACGGTCGAGGAGTGCGCCTTCGAAGGGCTCGAGCTGAAGCTCGGCGAGTTCGAACGGCTGACCACGGTGGTCAAGCTGCGCGGCGGCGGCGAGGAGGGCATCGGCGAAGACGTCGTCTACGACGCGGTCGACCACATCGGCCAGCAGAGCCACGGGCCGCCCACGGGGCTCGCCCACTCCGGCACCTTCGACGAGTTCTCGCGCAAGCTCGACGGGATCGACCTCTTCCCGGCGGGCGCGCCCGAGCGCGGCGACGTCTCGCGCGACTACCGCCGCTGGGCCTACGAGTCGGCGGCGCTCGACCTGGCGCTGCGCCAGGCGGGGACGAACCTCTCCGCCGCGCTGGGACGCGAGCCGCGCCCGGTCAACTTCGTCTCCTCGCTGCGCCTCGGCGGCTTCGGCCCCGACGAGAAGTCGACGATCGTGCCGATCACCGAACGGCTCGCGGTCTACCCGACGCTGCGCTTCAAGCTCGACCCGTTCAACGACTGGGACGACGAGCTGATCGCGGCGCTGGTCGCCACCGGCGCGGTCGACTCGCTCGACCTCAAGGGCTTCTACAAAGGCACGCCGGTCGACGTGGTCACCGACCCGGAGCTCTACGCGAAGCTGATCGAGGCGTTCCCGAACGCCTGGCTCGAGGACCCCGACGTCACCGACGAGACGCGGCCGCTGCTCGATCCGGTGCATGAGCGGATCACCTGGGACGCGCCGATCCACTCGATTGCCGACATCGAGGCGATGCCCTGGTCGCCGCCACGCACGGTGAACATCAAGCCCTCCCGATTCGGGCCGATCTCCCGCCTCTTCGCCGCCTACGACTATTGCGAGGAGCACGGCATCGGCGCCTACGGCGGCGGCCAGACCGAGCTCGGCCCGGGCCGCGGCCAGATCCAGTACCTCGCCTCGATCTTCCACCCCGACACGCCCAACGACACCGCCCCGCGCGGCTACAACGATCCCGCCCAGGCGACCGCCCCGGGCCTGCCGACGAGCCCGCTCGAGCCCTCGATCGACGCCTTCGGCTTCCGCTGGACCGGCCCGCAAACGGCTTAGGGAAGCCGAATCCTGGCTTTCGGCTACGTTGGTCGCAGTTCGTCTCAGCCACACACATAAAAGGAGCCACACAGATGGCCGAGAAGTCCTTCGCCGCCGCCCTCAACGAGCAGATCTCCAACGAGTTCGCCGCCTCGCAGCAGTACGTCGCCGCCGCCGTCTACTACGACGCCGAAACGCTGCCCCGCCTCGCCGCCTTCTTCTACCGCCAGGCGCTCGAGGAGCGCGAGCACGCGATGATGATGATCCGTTACCTGCTCGACACCGGCGAGGAGGTCAAGATCCCCGACATCAAGTCGGTGCCGACGACCTACGCCGACGGCTCGGAGCCGGTGAAGATGGCGCTCGAGCAGGAGAAACGCGTCAGCGACGAGATCTTCTCCCTCTTCGAGCTCGCCCGCGAGCTGAAGGACTACCGCGCCGAGCAGTTCCTCCAGTGGTTCGTCAAGGAGCAGGTCGAGGAGGTCGCGCTGATGGGCGACCTGCTGAACGTGGTCGAGCGCTCGCGCGACAACCTCCTCCTCGCCGAGGACTTCATCGCCCGCGAGAGCTTCGGCCAGGAGGGCTCCGACCCGACCGCTCCGCCTGCCGCCGA
>DASZUH010000038.1:0-14990 GCA_035547715.1 Solirubrobacterales bacterium | reverse complement strand
GGCCCCTCCAACTCTTCGGCGAGGGTGACTATCCGCATTTACACGGAACGGAAATCGGCCCGGTACGACGGCGCGTCATGATTCGGGCCGAGCGGGTCGGCGCCGACATCCTCAATACCCAACGGGTGCGAACCCGTAGATAAGGTCCACACCGTCGTCCCATGGAGGATTTTCTCCGTCCGGCTGGACCCACAGAAGGAACCGGCGCCAGGCGACCGCGCCGGAGACGCTGACCGGCGACGTGACGGTGGCGATGACGAAGGCGAAACCGAGGAAGGCATGGCCGAGCACGGCGGCAGCCTACGGAAGAGGTTTGCGCGCCCTGACTATCGCGAAGCTGGCGTGGCCGGCTCGGTTCACCCGTCGGAGCCTGCTGATCTTGTCCCGCCCGAGAGCCTCTTCCCCGATCCTGAGCACGGCGTTCCGGATGTTGGCAGGTTCGCGTCGAGGGGCGGCGCGTATTTGTTGTCGATGAACTGGTTCACGAACATGGCCTCCTCGGTCGCGACGACGGAGTCCTCGACCACCGTGAGCAGGCTGGCCCTGACGGCATCTCCGGCTGCGCGCAGAACCGCCTTCCGCCTGTGGACGTGGTCGATACCGTCTTCGTCGCCGGCGAACCTCGGACAAATTGGTCGATGTCGTCAACTCCGCCCGTGAAGCCAGGGTCACTACCGACAGAGTCCGGGTTCCGCCCGCTCTTCGACGGCACGACCGACTTCCCCCCGGCGGCGATCACGTCGTCGGCCACTTCCGTCGGCGCGGAGCCGCGGCCGAGATGCGGTGATGGTCGTCGCCGTCGTAGACGCCCTCCGGAGAGCCGTCCCGGACCCACCGAAGCAGATCGACCTGTTTCGCATCGAGGGTCGTCCGCCGTGCCGTGATCCAAAGCTACCGCGGGCCCGGGGTGACCGTTCGCCGTTCCCTGTCTGGCCGGGCCGCCTCCCGGCGCTACCGTCGGATCCACGATGACGACCCGCGAGAAGCTCCATCGGATCGTGGACGAACTCCCCGAGGAGGAGCTCGCGGCCGCCCTCGCGGCGATCGAGCCACGCCCGGGCGACCCGATGATCCGCGTCCTCGACGAAGCGCCGCCCGAGGACGAGGAGATCTCGGCCGAGGAGGAGGCCGCGGTGCGGGAGGCCCGCGAGGAGACGGCGGCCGGCGGCACGCTCCTCTCCCGCGAGGAGATCGGGCGCGAGTTCGGCACCGGGTGAGCGACCCCGCCTGGCGGGTGGTCTACACGTCGCGGGCGCGGCGGGACCTGCGCCGCCCCGACAGGCAGGTCGCGCGCCGGGTGATCCTGGCGATCGACGCGCTCGCGGCAGGTGACCCGCGCAGCGACATACGGAGACTGAGCGGCTCCTCGGAGTACGGGCTGCGCGTCGGCGAGTGGCGGGTGCGGCTCGAACGGGACCCGGCGGGCCATCAGCTCACCGTGCTCCGTGTACCTCCTCGCGGTCGGGCATACGATCGCTGGGGCCGCCGTATCAGCTCTGCGGCCGCACATGTTCGTCCAAGACCATGCGTCTGGGCTGGCCTCGGTAGACGCACGCTCAAAGTCGTATCTCGATCCGCGAGGTGACATTCGCGGGTTTGACTCCCGTCGCCCCGTCGCTCGTCCTTGGCTGCGACTGCTTCGCAGGTGTCGGCCCTGAGTCGCAGATGAATTCCTCGGGCCACGGTCCGTGGCTCGAAGAATTCATCGCCGATTTCGAAGGGCTGATCTCCTGGGGGCGATCCGGGTGTTGTCGATCCGGTAGTCGCCGTGCGGCGAACCGCTCCGCCCGTCGGCCGAAGGCATCCATGTCCGAGGCGCGGGAGATGTCGGTGAGGAAGGTGCCGGGCTGGATCGCGTTGACCCGCACCTTCGGTCCCCAGGTGTGGGCGAGCGCCACCATGATCGCCTCGAGCCCCGCCTTGGCGGCGGAATAGGGAGCCGAATCGGGCCGCGGATGCCGCGCGGCGACACTCGAGACGTTGATGATCGAGCCGCCCTCGCCCGCCGCCATCCGGCTCCCGACCAGCGCCGCCAGGCGAAAGGGTCCCTTCAGGTTCAGCCCCAAGACGCCGTCCCAATATCCCTCGTCGATCTCCTCGACGCTCGAATAGAGCGGCGACTTCCCCGCGTTGTTGACGAGCACGTCGAGCTTCCCGAACGCCGCGTAGACGATCTCGGCGGCGACCTCCCGCCCCATCTGAATCCGCCGCGAGGCGATCGCCACGTCGGCCCCGGCGGCGGCGAGCCCGAACGCGATCGCCCGCCCGAGCCCCGACTTCCGCCCGTGATCAGCGTGGAGCTCAAACCGCTCCTCCGGCGTCCTCAGGCATCCCGGTCCCGCGTCTTCACCCACACACCCATCCTGCACCGGTCGCAGCCCGATCGACGGCGGTCGATTAGAGCTTTGTCCAACGTCGGCCTCACCGATGGCGCGAAGGAGCGCGGTGCTCGAGCCAGGCGCCGGCGGCCTCCTCGAAGAGCGCCTCGCGCCTCTCGACGGTCCCGTGGCTCGATCGCTGCGGCGGCCCTTTGGTTTCCTGATGTTGCGGAGAAGTTCAGATACGTCTTATTAACGTGTATCTTAATTACTCGTAGATGACCTTCTTCAATCGCAGCGACGAGCTGGCGGCGCTTCGGGAGCGCCTCGACTCGCCCCGGGGCGAGTACTTCGTCCTCTACGGCCGCAGGCGGGTCGGCAAGAGCGAGCTACTGCGCCACTTCGGCGCGGACCACCGCCAGTTCTACTTCGAGGCCAGTGCGGGCAGCCGCAGCGATCAGCTCGAGGACCTCTCGGCCGAGCTCGCCCGCTTCACCGGCCGCACGCTCTTCGCCGAGCAGCCGCTCGACAACTGGCGCGCCGTGTTCGCCGCCCTCGGGGAGCTTCTCGCCGACGGCCAGACGATGATCGTCCTCGACGAGTTCCAGTTCATCGCCCGCGAGGAGCCGGAGATCGGCTCCCTACTCAATCGCTTCGTCGACGAGCATGCCGACAACGGCGATCTTTTCCTCGTCCTCTCCGGCTCGGACATCAGCTTCTTCGAGCGCCAGGTGGTCGGCTACGGGGCAACTACCTACGGGCGACGCACCGGCTCGCTCCGCCTGCTGCCCTTCCCCTGGCAGGAGATCGGCTCCTTTACCCCCGGCTGGGAGGTCGAGGACCGGATCCGGGCCTGGGCCGTCTTCGGCGGGATCCCCTACTACCTCAAGGAGATCGATCCCGAGAAGCCGCTGGCCGAGGCGATCCGCCGCGCCATCCTCTACCCCGACGGTCTCCTACGGGAGGAGCCACGATTCCTCCTCTCCCAGGAGAGCCGACTGCGTGAGCAGGCGACCTACCTGTCGGCGCTGCGGGCGGTGGCGGGCGGCGCCACCCGCCTCAATGAGATCGCCCAGCGCCTCGGTCGCTCCGACCCCGACACCCGGGGCTTCCTCGAGGTTCTCGAGGAAATGGGGCTCTTGGAGCGTCGCTACCCCGTCACCCGCGCCTCCGGGAGGAAAGTCATATACGCGATCGTCGATCCCTTCCTCCGCTTCTGGTTCCGCTTCGTCGCCCCGCGCGAAAGTCGCCTCGCCACCCGCGCCGATGCCGACCGTTATCTCGAGGAGTCACTCCTGCCGGCGCTCGACGACTTCGTCTCCGAGGATGCCTTCGAGCGGGTCTGCCAGACCTGGCTCGGGAGGCAGCTCCGTGCGGCCGACGTCGGGTGGTGGTGGGGCTCGATCCGCAGACAGGAGAACGGCAAACCCCGCAACCGCTCGTACGAGGCCGATGTCGTCGCCGTCGATGGGGATGGCGCGATCATGGCGCTCGGCTCCTGTAAGTGGCCGCGGGCCGAGAACACCGACCACGAGCACGGGACCGTCGAGCTGGACAAGCTGGAGACGATCCGCAACGAGTTGGGGGCGCCGGACGCCGTTCTCTACTTCTTCGACCGGGTCGGTTTCTCGGACAGGTTGCACGAGTTGGCCGCCGAACGCGACGACGTCAGGCTGGTCCTCGCAGGCGAGCTCGGCTAGCGCGACGTTCTCAACCCCACCGATCATCGATGGCCCCAACCTGGGGCGCTACGGATGCCGGTTGACGATTTCCCAGGCGAGCGCCGCGGCCTGCGAGCGGTTCTCCACCCCGAGCTTGGCGAAGACGTGCTGGAGGTGCTTGTCGACGGTGCGCACGCCGACGCCGAGGGTCTCGGCCGTGGCGGCGCTGGACGCGCCGCGGGCCACCTGCGCGACGCACTCGGCCTCGCGTGGGGTGAGCCCCGCCGCCTGCAGTGCCGCGATCATCGCGGCCCGGCCGCCTTCGCGGCGGACGCGATCGTGGGCGACCGCGGCGCGGTAGCTCTGGACGAGGAAGGGGCGCGCGCGGGTCAGAAGCCGCCGCTCATCGTCGCTGTAGTCGCGGTCGCGTCGACTGAGGGCGACGCCGAGGAGGCGCGGCGGCTCCTGCGGCAAGGTGAAGGCGATCTGATGCTCGAGGCCGAGCGGTCCATAGAGCTCGGTGTAGATCTCGAGCGCGTGGAACTCGCGCGTGGTGGTGACGTCGGAGAAGCGCACGGGGGCACCGGGGCGCGGCCCCGCGGTCATGTGGGCGACGAGGGGGTTCTGGTGCATCAGCCGGCCGAAGAGCTCATGCGCGGAGGCCGGCAGTTCGGGCTCGACCAGCTCCCAATGGTCACCCGGCTCGGGCCCGACCTCATTGATCGAGACCCAGTCGGAAGGGACGGCGCGCCGCAGCGCCACGATCAGCCCGCGCCGGTACTCATCGAGGTCGAGCATGCCGCCGACATCGCCGATCAGCTCCAGCAGCCGTTCGTCGGCCGTCATCACGCGGCATCTTCGCACTGATTGCGAACAACGCCAACACGGCCGGCGAGCGCGCGATTACGCTGCCGCCCCGTGACCGCCCAGGACGTGACCGCCCAGGAGGAACATTGATGAAGAAGCCAGTATCCATCTCGGGAGTCGGCGTGGTCCTCGCCCTCGCCGTCCTGACCCTCGCCGTCCTCGCCGCACCGCTGCCGGGCGCCGCCGCGGCGAGCCTCCCCGTCGGCTGCTCCAACAAGACCTTGAAGCTGACCACCGAAGAAACCCCGCCGCGCCACTTCTCCGAGCCCGTGAAGGCGGTCAAGGCGTCGGCCGGCGTCACCTGTGCGCAGGCCTACGAAATCATCCGCGGCGCCCTCACCGGCAAGTTGCCGAACGGATGGAAGCTCTACGGCGGCACCTTCACGCCGCCCTCCGGCTTCGTCGCAGAGCTGGCGAGGAAGGGCTCCAGGCAGGTTCAGTTCGCGGTGCACGGCGGCTGAGCCGGGATTCGCGCCGGTGCCCGGGTCGAGACGATGCGAGGCGACCACCCGTCCACGTGGCGGTCATGAGATGCACGCGGAGACGCCACTGATGCGGAGGAGATGGGCTCCGACACCGGGTGCGTCGCCCGCCTCATCCGGAGCGCCTGTGACGAAGGAGCCGGTGCGGGGACGGGACGAACGCTCGAATCGACGATCTCGGCGGCGGCGACTCCTCGCGCCCGGCGCGATACTCGCGATGCTCGCCTGCGCCTTGTTCGCATCGTCGGCGGGCGCGGCCACGGTCGCCGTCTGGACGGTGCCGGCGGGCGACTACGCCGGGATGCCGTCGCCGCTCGAGCCGATGATCGCTGCACCCGGCGGCGGCGGAGAGTGGTTCGTCGTCGACGTGCCCGACGCCGGCGGTCACGGTCCCGTCCTGCTCGAAGAGCCGACCACGGGCGGGACGCCGGACTTCGTCCACGGACTCGTCGACCTGCTCGGCGGCACCTTCGTCGCGCTCGCGCAGGCGCAGGGGGGACCCTGGGGGCTCTCCACCGATTCGCTCTTCGAACTTCCGGTCGGCGGCGGGCCGTCGACCGACTACCCGGGCCTCGGCCACGGCGAACCGCAGGACGCCGCCACCGGCCCCGACGGCCTTCTCTACTGGACCGCGGCCGGCGAAGACGCCATCGTCCAGACCGAATTCTCCGCCGGGATCCCGGAAGCCGACACCGCGTTCGCCCTCCCCGGCGGATATGGACACCCCGAGGCGATCGCCTCGGCAAGGGGCCGGCTGTGGTTCACGACCGCCTCGGATCAGCTCGGCTCGGTGACCACCGCCGGCGCCTTCTCGGTCCCCTACACGGAGGGTCCGGGGGCGGGCTCGGGCACCGACCTGGCGCCCTACCCCCACACCCTCGCCGCGGACGGCGCCGGGCACCTGTGGGCGGTCGGCGGCGGCGCCTCCGCCGACCAGATCCTCGAGATCGACGCGGGCACGGGCGCGACGGCCGCCACCTTCACCGCCGGGCTTCCCGCCGCGCCGGGCGTCTCGGCGCTCGCGGTCGGTCCCGAAGGCGACATCTGGTTCACCGAGGGCGGCGCCCAGCAGGTGGGAGAGCTCGATCCGGCGAGCGGCGCGATCACGAGCTACCCGCTGCCCCCCGGCTACCGGCTGCCCGCCGCCGGCGACGACGTCATCGCCGCCGGGCCCCCGGGCAGCGGCACGGTGTTCTTCGGTGCCCAGACCTCGACCGGGGAACCGGCCATCGGGATCGTCGGCGCCGTGGCTCAGACCACCACCTCGCCCGAACCGATGCCCGGTCCGTCCGGCACCCCGCCGTCGACGACCCCGACCGCGAGCCCAGGCAGCCAGGCCGGCGCCGCCCGCACCGCCAGGGTGAGCGCCGCGGGCCTGGCCTCGGTCGTGCTCACCTGCGCCGGGACGGCGCCCTGCCGGGGGAGGCTGACGCTCTCCCTCCACCAAAAGGAGCGGGGGAGAAGGCACGGCAAGACGAGCGGCAAGACGGTGACCACCGTCCTCGGAGCGGCTTCCTACGACGTCGCGGCAGGCTCCGCCGAGGCGGTCGCCGTGAAGCTCGACAAGACCGGGAGGCTGGAGCTTTCCACGGCCGGGCACCACACCCTGACCGTCACCCTGACCCTGCAACCCGCCGGAGGCAAGGCGAGCGCGCGACCGTTGCGGCTCCGCGGCGTCGAGCCCTCCGGACCCAAGTGAGGAGACCATGAAGCGACTGCTCGACAAGCTCACCTACGCCAACGTCATCTCGACCCTCTGCCTCGTCCTCCTGCTCGGCGGCGGCACCGCCTACGCGGCGGCCCGGCTGGGCAGGAACAGCGTCGGGTCCAGGCAGATCAAGAACGGTGCGGTGACGCCGGCCAAGCTCTCGAAGGCGGCGAAGGCGACGATGACGGGCCCGGCGGGGAAGGAAGGTCAGCGCGGCGCCACCGGGCCCCAGGGACCGGCGGGAACGCCGGGCGCATCCGGGACCGGGGCGCCGACGCCCTCGGCAAGCGCCTCGGCGGCGAGCGACCAGGCGCTCACCGGCACCCCGGCGCCGATCGCCCAGACGACGATCACCGTCGACGGGCAGAGTCGCATCGAGGAGTCGACCGTCGCCGTCTTCAGCACCTCGGTGGCGGGCGAACTGAGCTGCGAGGCACGGATCACGCCCGCGGGCGGATCGTCCGCGGCGATGGGCAACCCGATCACGCTGCCGACCAAAGCCGGCAACTCGGCCGAGGGCACCGCCGGCGGTGCGGCGCTCGAGCCGGCGGGCACCTACACGGTCTCGGTCGACTGCGGCACCACCGGCGCGACCGACGTGGTCTCCGCCGACATGAACGTCATCGCCGGCGCGCCCTGAGGGTGGACGACGATGCCCGCGGCGCTACCTCAGGAACCTCATGTAGAAGGCCCCGAAGATCAGGACGATGCCGACGTTCACCATCAGGCGCTCCCAGAAACGGTGCGTGAAGAACAGGACGTCCACGCCGACCACGACGACCACCAGCGCGAGCACGTAGAGGGCGACGCCTGCCTGCTTGCCCATCGGCCCCAGGCTACCGTGCTCCCCGGCGATCCACCGCGCTTCCCGGCGCGCAGACGGGGAGGATGGTGGTACGCAATTACTGCGAAGAGGCGTGTTGCCCGGGCGCGACCGCCGTGTCATATTGCGCGCCGCATCGGGGTCTGAGGTGGCTACGAAACGTCTGACGGACATCGCGCTGTTCATCGCCGCCGCTGCGGTGTTCCTGGCGATATCGCCGTCGCTCGCCGCCGCGACCACCGAGGTGCCGGAACTGACCGCCGTGCCCGGCTCGCCCTTCGCCACCGAAGGGGTGTCCTCGGCGAGCCTCAGCTACAGCCCGGACGGGAACCACGTCGCCGTCGCCAACCGCCTGGCGAACGGCCGGCCCGGCGGGTCGCTGACGATGTTCGACGTCTCCGGCACCGGCGCGCTCTCGCCGGTCCCCGGGACTCCGCTGGCGACCGAAGGCGATCCCACCGCCGTCGCCTTCGACCCGGACGGTGGCGAGCTGGCCGTCGTCAACGCCGTGACGACCGTGCCGGGGGGCGGGATCTGCGGCGGCTGCGTGTCGATGTACTCGGTGGGACTGGACGGGTCGCCGAGCCTGATCGCGGGCTCGACCGCCGGATCCAACACGCTGCAGATCGAGGGCATCGCCTTCGACCCGGACGGGAGCGTGCTGGTCGCCGTCACGACCGAATCGGTCGTCGCCTTCTCGGTCGCGGGAAACGGTGACCTGGCGCAGGTCGGCCAGGTCCCACTGCCCGCCGGCGGCAGCGGCGACGGCGGCATCGCGATCAGCCCGGACGGCGGTCTCGTGGCCGTCGCCGACTCCGGCAAGAACACCGTCGACCTCTTCTCACTGCAGTCCGGCAACCTCGCCTACCTCAGCTCGACCGCGTCGGGAGAAGTGCCGCTGGGCGTGGCCTTCAGTCCCGGCGGGGATCTCGTCGCGGCCGCCAACCAGAACTCGAGCGACGTCTCCCTGTTCACCGTCGGCGCCACGGCCCTGTCGCCGGTGGGCGGCTCGCCGTTCACCCAGCCCGACGATCCCGGTGATGACCCGGTGGCGGTGGCGTTCAGCCCGGCCGGCCGGCTCGCGGTGATCAACGGCGACTCCTATCTGACCACCCACGCGATCGGCGCCGGCGACGAGCTCGAAGAGCCGGGGACCACCTACGGGCCGATCGGGAACCTGCCCGGCAGCCCCGCCTTCAGCCCCTCCGGCCAGTTCCTCGACATCCTCGACAGCGAGTACGACCAGGTCTACGTGTTCGCGGGCCTGGCGCCGCCGACGGCGACCATCCTCTCTCCGGCGGGCGGCGGCAGCTACGCCGTCGGCCAGACGGTCCCGACCTCCTTCTCCTGCGCCGACAGCTCCGGAGCGCCCGGGATCGCCTCCTGCACCGACAGCGACGGCGCCGTCGGCGGCCACGGCGCGCTCGACACCTCCGCCCCGGGGACCCACACCTACTCGGTGACGGCCCTCAGCCAGGACGGCCTCAGCTCGACCGCGAAGATCACCTACACGGTGTCCGCGACGGCCGGGACCGAAACCGCTCCGACGCCTTCGCCGTCCCCGAAGCACTCCCCGTCTCCGTCCGCCGGCGGTTCCGGCGGTGCCGGCCACGTGACCGTCGCCGGCACCGCGGTCACGACGACGCTGAGATGCGCCGGGACCGCCGCCCAGGTCTGCCCGATGACGGTGTCCATCACCACCAAGACGACCGGCTCACCCAGGGCCGCGGCACTCGCCGCCTTCGCCGCGAACGCGATGCCCAGGCCCAAGACCGCGGCCAGGACGATCGTGATCGGCTCCACCTCGGTCAAATTGCGCGGCGGGACCAAGGAGGCGGTGAAGGTCACCTTGAACCGCACCGGCCGGGCGCTCGTGGCCGAGGATCAGGGCCTCAGGGCCCAGGTGGAGGTCACGGAGGGTAAGAAGGTCCTCCTCCGGCAGACCGTGAAGTTCGGGCAATCGAAGCGCGCTGCACCGTAAGCCACTCGGACCATCGACGCCGTCAAGGCGACGTGACGCTCGGCTCACCGCCGCCACCGTGAGCGGGAAAGTGGGCTCTCATCGGTCGGGGGATGGGTCAGGGGTTCCCCGATGACCGCGCAGGCCGCCGACGGCAGGATCGCCTCATCCGAAAACGACCCGAAAGGGGAGCAAGATGAAGGCGAATTGGATGAACATGGGAAGAGGCGGCAGGAGCGCTTCGGCCGCCGGTGAAGGTGCGGGCGAGGCGGTGGGTCTCAGGGCCGGGATGGTCGGGACCCGCCGGGCGATCGGAGCGGCTGTCGCGGGATGCGTGGCGGCGCTCTGCCTGGTCGCCACCGCCGACGCGGCGCCGGTCTCCGAGTCGAGCGAGCGCTCGGGCGCGGTCCGGGCGTCCGCGGTGACCGGTTCGACCGGCGTCGGGACCGGCGGCCTCGGTTCGACCGGCGTCGGGACCGACGGGCCGGGCACCGCGGGCCTGGGTACGAGCGGGCTCGGCACCGCCGATGTCGGGTCGACGATCATCGCCTCGAATGACGTCGGCACCGCGATCATCGCCAAGGCCGACGTCGAGAGCGCGATCATCGCCAAGGCCGATGTCGGGTCGACGATCATCGCCTCGAGCGATGTGGGGACCGCCAAACTGGGCTCTGCCGGCAGTGGATCGACGGGCGACGGCGGGGACCCGCAGTACTTCCGCTGAGCCGTCGGGCGCCACCGCGTCGACCAGGGGCCGATCGCCGAACGGGCGGTCGGCCCCTTTTTCGTGTGCCCGTCGACGTCCCCGATACCTCAGGGCATGGCTAGGGGGTTCCCCGACGACGGCGCGGGCCGTTCGCGGGAGGCTGGTCCCGATCGCAAACAGCAGTGAAAGGAGATCGAGATGAAGTGGATCGGCAAGAAAATCGACATGGTGAAGGCGGGCGTGATCGTCGGTCTCGGCAGCCTGCTGGCGGTCGGCTTCGCGGCCGGCGCCGAGGCCTCCGGGCGTGGCGGCTGGAACGGCCGGGCGATCAGCGACCAGGTGCTGACCAGCATCGCGGCCGCGCCCGGTGGTGGCTACTGGACGCAGACCGACCGGATGGATCCGGTCTTCGAAGGCGTCTCGCGGACCGAGGCGCATGACGGCGCCGTCGACCTCGGCACCTCGGACACGCGCGGCAGCATCGTCTCGCGGTCGCAGGGCGGCTACTGGATCGTCGGCTTCAACGGCGAAATCGTCGCCAAGGGCGCGGCGCCGGAGCTGTGCGGCGGCGACCTGTCCACCTGCAGCGGTTTCAAGAAGGACATGGAAACGAAGCAGATCGTCGCCGCGGCGGCGACCCCGAGCGGCAAGGGCCTCTACGCGGTCGGTCGCGACGGGGCGGTCTGGACTGCCGGTGACGCCGTCTCCCACGGCGACGTGATCGGCGACGGTGCGGTGCCGACCGGGATCGCGACCACGCCCGAGGGCGGCTACTACATCGTCATGCACGACGGTGGGGTCCACGCCCGCAACGCCACGTTCTACGGCTCGACGGGCGGCACCCCGCCCGGTGGTCACGAAGTCACCGGCATCGCCGTCAGCCGCGATGCGGCCGGCCGGACCGACGGCTACTGGCTGGTGGCCACGGATGGCGGCGTGCATCCGTTCGGGTCGGCGCCGTTCCTGGGCTCGACCGGTGGCGACAACGGCGGCTCCCGCGTGCTGGGGATCGCCGCCACCCACGACGGCGAGCACTACGCGTGGGTCCATCACAGCGGCAGGGTCGAGCACTCGAGCTGACCCGACCTGCACTACATAAGGGAGTGGGCGTTAGGGAGTGGGCGCGGGGCGGTCGCCGAGGTGATGGCGACCGCCCCGCATTTGTGTGTGATGCTTCCCGCCGATGCCCCCACTGCGGTTGCTGCGGCGAGAGGTGGAGATGGCCGCCCTCGCGGACCGGCTCGATCGCGCCGCCGCGGGCGAGGGCGGCGTCGTCCTGATCGCGGCGCCGGTCGGGATGGGGGCCTCGACGCTCCTGCGCGCGGGCGCCGAGACCGCCGCGGCCGACGGCTTCACCGCACTCTCCGCCCGCGCCGCCCCGCTCGAGCGCGAGTTTGCCTTCGGGATCGTCCGCGGGCTGCTCGAGCCGGTGCCGGCGGCCGCGCCGGAGGGCCTGTTCGGAGGCGCCGCCGCGCCCGCCCGCGCGCTTCTCCTCGGCGGCGGCGACCCCGAGAAGGCGCCGGGCGAGGCGGCGCTCGTCCACGCCCTCTACGCGACGGTGGTCAACGTCTGCGCGCACGGGCCGGTGGCGCTCTTCGTCGACGACGCGAACTGGGCCGACGCCCCCTCGCTCGCCTTCCTCCGCTATCTCGCCCGGCGCGCCGAGCGCCTGCCGCTCCTCCTCGTCGTCGCCGTGCGCGAGGACGAGGAGGGCGCCGACCCGCTCGGCGAGCTGACCCTGGAGGAGGGGGTGACGGTGCTGCGACCGGCGCCGCTCGACGCCGACGCCTGCGCCGAGCACGTCCGCCGCTGGTTGCCCGACGCCGACGACGAGTTCTGCGCGGCCTGCCACGATCTGACCGGCGGCAATCCACTGCTCCTGCGGGAGCTGTTGCTGGCGGTCGAGGAAGACGAACTGCCGCCGGTGGCGGCGTCGATCGCGACGCTGCGGGCGATGGTGCCACCGGGGATCGGCGCGCTGGTGCGGCGACGGCTCGGCCGCCTGGACAAGGACGAGGCCGCGCTGCTGCGGGCGGCGGCGGTGCTCGACGGCACCGGGGACCTGGCCACGGCACGGGCGCTCGCCGGGCTGTCGGGCGAGGACGCCGACCGCGCCGCGGCCGGCCTCGAGCGCCGGCTCCTGCTCGCCCGCGGCCCGGGCCTGCGACTGCGCACCCCGATCCTCCGCGGGGCGATCGAGGAGGAGATCTCCTCGGACCGCCGCAGCGAGCTGCACCGCCAGGCGGCGCGCCTGCTCGAGGGCGCGGGCGCTCCCCTCGAGCGGGTCGCCGCCCATCTCCTGCTCGCCCATCCCGACGGCGATCCGGCGATGGCCGGGCTCCTCTCCCGGGCCGCCGCCGACGCGCTCCGCGACGGCTCGCCCGGGGGCGCGCGGCGCCTCCTCGAACGCGCCCTGGCCGAGCCGCCGCCGGCCGCGGAGGTGCCCGACCTGGTCCGCCGGGTCGGCGTCTGCCTGGCCTACGAAGGGCGGCTCGAGCCGGCCGAGGAGCGGCTGCGACGGGCGCTCGAACTGGCGCCGAACCCGCTCGACGCCGGCCTCGCCGCGCACAGCCTGGCGCGACTCCTCGTCGCCGGCGGCCGCTGCGCCGAGGGCTCGGCGGTCGCCGGGGCGGGGCTCGACGCGCTGCCGGCGGAGCCGAGCCGCCTGCGCTCCTGGCTCCTCGTCACGGTCGCCGCCGCGGCGCGCTGGGACCTCGGTGGCCGCGCCGAGCTGGAGCGCCGGCTCGCGCAGATGCGGGCCGAGGTCGACGGCGCGGGCGCCGCCTGGGACAGGTTCGGCGCCCACCTCCTCGCCCAGGAGGCGACCGAGACGGCGCTCGGCGGCGCGGACGCGGCGACGGTGGCCGCGGCGGCGCGCGCGGCCTTCGCCGCGGCCGAGCTCGAATGCGACGAGTCGGCCTTCTGGATCGCGCTCGAGCCGCTCGTGCTCGGCGAAGACCTGGGCCTCGCCGCGGTCGAACTGGAGCGGGTGCTGGCCGAAGCGCGGCGCCGCGGACTGACGGTCGCGGTCGGCCTCGTGCAGGCGAACCGGGCCCGTGTCGCGCTCGCGCGCGGCGACGTCCCGACCGCCGCCGACCTGGTCGAGGACGGCCTCAACCAGCTGCCCGCCGACCACTTCGCGCGGGCGCCGCTGGAGGCGGTGCGGATCGAGACGGAGCTCGAACAGGGCGCGGTGGAGCCCGACGGGATCGGCCTCGCGCCGCCCACCCTGTCGCTCGGGCTGCCGCTGCTCGTCGCCCGCGCGAGGCAGGCGCTGGAGCGTGAGCGGCCCGACGAGGCGGTGGCATCGCTGCGGCTCTACGGGGAGCTGCTGGGACGCTGGGGCGGCGAGCGCCTGCTCGCCCTGCCCTGGCGCTCGGACCTGGCGCTCGCCGAGGCGGCGGGCGGGCGCACCGAGGCGGCCCTGGCCCTGGCCGAGGAGGAGGTCGGGCTCGCCCGCGCCTTCGGCGCCCCGCGTCCGCTCGGTGTGGCGCTCCGCACGCTCGGCACCCTGCGCGGCGGCGAGGCGGCGGAGCCGCTGCTGGAGGAGTCGTGCGCGGTCCTCGCCGGCTCGCCGGCGCGGCTCGAGTACGCGCGGGCGCTCGTCGCCCGCGGCGAGCACCTGATCGCCTCGCGGCGGTTGCGCGACGGGCGCGAGCTGCTGCGCGAGGCGGTCGAGCTGGCCTCCGAGTGCGGCGCGCGGGCGCTCAGCCGCCGCGCTCTCGGGGCGCTCCGCTCCGGCGGCGGCCCGGCCCCCCGCCTCGCCTCCCACGGCGCCGCCGCCCTCACCCCGGCCCAGCGCCGCGTCGCCGAGCTGGCCGCCGCGGGCCTGCGCAACCGCGAGATCGCCGAGCAGCTGGAGATCGCCGAAAAGACGGTCGAGACCCACCTCGGACGCGTCTACGCGGCGCTCGACATCAAGTCCCGCTGGCAGCTGGCTGATCGTCTCGCTTCCGGTGTGTGATGGATGGCGCCCGGGGGCTGTCGCCGGGGCGGGCGGCCGCAGCGGGCGGCTGGTCCGGGAGCCGGCGGCCGTCCGAGTTGCGCCCGGCCTTCTCGGTGGCGGCCCTGGCAGGTTGAGGCCGCCACCGAGAAGGCCGGGTCCGCGGGGAGTGATGAGGGTTCGTGCCGTGTGCCGGGCGGACGTGCGCGTGTCGCGGGGAAGGAGCGCATGATCGGCGACGAAGGCGCGGGTCCCGTGACGAAGACGCATGAGACGTCACGCTTCCTCCCGACCTCCCGCACCCCGGCCGTCAACCTGTCGCCTTTAGTCGCCCACAGGGCGACTAAAGGCGACAGGTTCGTCCCGGGCCCGGGCGGAGGTGACCGGACCCATGCGGATCCGTGACGAACCGGGCGGAAGGATGACGGGAACGTGGAGTTCCTCCCGTCCCCGTGACCTTCCCCGGGAACCACGCCCGTCCCCGGCCGGCGGCCCGTCCTCCGGCTGTCGCTTGTTCCGCAT
>DASZUH010000037.1:0-4488 GCA_035547715.1 Solirubrobacterales bacterium | reverse complement strand
CCCCCCCCCCCCCCCCCCCCCCCCCCCCCCACGCCCGGGACGCACCTCGGACGGCCGCCGCGGCCGCGAAGCACGGCAGGCCCGCCAAACCCAACCTCGGCCGGCCGCCCCGCCCCCGAATCGCGGCCGGGACCGTCAGCCCGCCCGCAGCGGCAGCGTCGTCCGGATCCGGCTGCCGGCGCCGGGGGCCGAGTCGACGGCGATCGCGCCGCCGAGCAGCTCGACCCGCTCGCGCATGCCGAGCAGGCCGCGGCCGGGGCCGGCGGCGGGGTCGAAGCCCGCGCCGTCGTCGCCGACCTCGATCTCGACCGATCCGTCCGCGGCGCAGACGCGGACCTCGGCGCGGCTCGCGCCGGCGTGCTTGACGACGTTGGTCAGTGCCTCCTGGACCAGCCGGTAGACGCCGCGCTCCTCGTCGCTGGTCAGCTCGGCGTCGATCTGGATCTCGGTCTCGATCTCGAAGGCGCCGCGGTTGGACGACTCCTCGGCCAGCGCCTCGAGCGCCCCCGACAGGCCGAGCCGCTCGAGCGAGGCCGGGCGCAGGTCGTTGATCAGGCGGCTCAGCTCGGTGATCTGGTCCTCGAGCCCTTCGACGGTCCGTTCCGCCGCCCGCTCGATCTCCTCGGCGCGCTCCTCGCCCTTGCCCTGGAGCGCCGCGGCGAGCGTGATCCGCACCGCCGCCAGCGACTGCAGGACGCCGTCGTGGAGCTCCTGCGCCCAGCGGCGCCGCTCGTCCTCGGCAACCTCGACCTGCTGCTGCAGCCGCTCGGCCTCGACCGACTGCGCCGTCGCCACGGCGGTCGCCGCGGTGGCGGCGAACGCCTGCAGCAGGCGCATGTCCTCGGCGTCGAAGTCACTGCCCGCTTCGTGGTCGAGGGCGACCAGCGCCCCGACCGAGCGACCGCGGAAGAGCAGCGGCACGACCAGCGCCTCCTCGGCCCCGAGCTGCTCCCGGATCCGCCCTTCCGAGGGCGGCGTGCGGGAGTCGAGGTGCTGGGCCAGGCGCTCCTGCATCACCGCCCGGAAGACGGAGTCGTCGGCGGGGATCGTCAGCTCGTCGATCTCGGGGCCGACCCGGCCGGCCTGGGCGGCGACCGCGAGCCGGCCGGCGCGGCGCAGCAGCACGATCACGGTCCGCGCCTCGACCAGGGCCCGCGCCCGCTTGACGATCAGGTCGAGGACGCGGCCGACGTCGGTCTCGCCGCCGACCGTGCGGGCGATGTCGGCGGAGGTCTCGGCGCGGCGCAGGGCGCGCTCGGTTTCCGCCTCGCGGGCGCTCAGCGTCGTGTAGAGGCGGGCGTTCTCGATCGCGATCGCCGCCCAGGCGGCGAGCGTCGTCGCCGCCTCCTCGTCCTCCTCGTCGAACTGCTCGCCGCCGGCCTTCTCGGTCATGTAGAGGTTGCCGTAGGCGGCGCCGCGGATCGTGATCGGCACGCCGAGGAAGGTGTGCATCGACGGATGGCCGGGCGGATATCCGTAGGCGTGCGGGTGGACTTCGACGTCCTCGAGGCGCAGCGGCTGCGGGTGACGGATCAGCTCGCCGAGCACGCCGCGACCGCGCGGCAGCGGCCCGATCTCCCGCCGGGTCTCGTCGTCGATCCCCAGGTAGATGAAGCGTTCGAGCTCGCGGCGGTCCTCGTCGAGGACCCCGAGGGCCGCGTACCGGGCCCCGGTCAGTTCGCGCGCCGCCTCGACCACCGAGCGCAGGACCACCTCCAGATCGAGCTCCGAGAGAAGCGAGGAACCAACCTCGACCAGACGGCGAAACCGTTCATCTCCGTGGCCGACATGCTCGTTGTCGGTGATGGACACGTGTCCAAATATTGCACTCTCGCGCGGACTTTGGGTGAAAGATTTGACACCCCCGACGAGCCCGCACCGTGGCTGCCGTGCCGGCTCCTTTCAGTCGCCGAGCAGGTCGCGGCGGGCGAAGGCCGCGACGCCGACGAGGCCCGCCAGCAGGCCGCCCGCGAGCATCGCCAGCGCCTCCGGGACCTTGAAGCTCTGGGCGGGAACGAGCGCGACGTGCTGGTACGGCGAGAGGTCGAGCGTCCACGCGGGCGCGCCGAGCAGCGCCCCGAACAGATACCAGCAGAAGGTGATCGAGATCAGGCCGTAGGCGACGAAGGCCGTGCCGCGGGGCACGAGGGCGAAGGCGAGCGTCGCGATCCCGAGGAAGAGGACGGCCGAGGGCACGCAGTTGAGCCCGGCCTCGAGCAGCCGCGGGAGCGAGACGTGGGTGCCCGAGGCGACCGCGGCCGCCCAGGCGAGGACCGCGGCCAGCAAGGAGAGGACGAGGACGGCGCCGACCGCCAGGCCGAGCCGTTCGAGCAGCCAGCGCCGGCGCCCGAGCGGCAGGGCGAAGAGGGTCTCCAGGCGCGAGGCCGATTCCTCGTGGCGGGCGGCCGAGATCTGGCCGCAGGCGAAGAGGCCGATCGCGAAGACGAAGATCAGGAAGTAGAAGCCGATGGCGCCGGTCGGACTGGTCAACGAGGCGCCGCCGACCCGGCGGATGCTTTCCTGCATCGACCGCGAGATCGTCGACGAGTTGAAGCTGTTGGCGAGGACGCCGATGACGACCGCGTAGAAGCCGACCCCGATCGCCCAGCCGAGCAGCGTCCCGTACTCGGCCCGGAGCGCCTGCTCCCCGGCCGAGCCGAGCAGGCGCAGGCGCGGGGCCTCGCTGTCGGAGCTGGAGAGGACGCCGGTGCCGACGTCGCGCCGGCGGGCGATCACGGCGGCGAGGGCGAGGAGCCCGAGGATCCAGGCGGCGAAGAGGAGCAGGACGGCGGGGCGCGCGCCGGTGAACGGGCGCAGTTCCTCCGCCCACCCGAGCGGCGTCACCCAGCGCAGCCAGCCCAGCGACCCCGCCGTGTCGGCGACGATGCGCAGGACGAGCGCGATCAGCATCGCCGCCATGCCGCCGCCGAGCGCCAGGCGCCGGGTCGTCGCCAACTGGCTCACCACCGCGCCGACGGCGACGAAGGCGAGGGCGACCGCGGCCAGGGCCAGGGCCAGGTAGGCCGACTGACCGGCCGCGAGGCCGCCCACCGCGAGCCCCGCCCAGGTCGCCGCCCAGAGCACGGCCACGCCCCCGGCCACCCCGGCCATCGCCGCGCCGAAGGCGGTGCCGCGGTCGATCGGGGCGGCGAGGACGATCTCGGCGCGCCCCGAGTCCTCCTCGGCCCGCAGCGCCCGGACCGCGGCGAAGACGCCCCAGACGGCGGCGAAGATCGCCAGCGTGCCGCCGATCCGCCAGGCGACGTAGCCGCCGGTGGTGAGCAGGTCGTGGGGCACGCCGTAGAAGAGGCGGACCGCCTTGTCTTCGCCGAAGGTGGCGGCGAACCGGACGCGTTCGGCGAGGTTCGGGTAGCTGCGTTCGTAGCCGACCACCTGGATCAGCCCCATCAGGCCGAACAGCACCGCGAAGGAGAGGGTGCGCGTCCGCCCGTCGGCGAAGGCGCGTCGGGCCAGCGCCCTAGCCGGGCTCATCGCCGCCGGCCGCGGCGCCATCGTCGGCGCCGTGGTCGTAGTGGTGGAGGAAGATCTCCTCGAGCGAGGGCTCGCGGCTGCTGAGGGTGACGACGGGGAGGTCGCCGAGCGCCTTCAGCAGGGGCTGGATCGGCCCGCTGACCTCGCAGCGCAGGGTCCCGTCGGGCGAGTCCTCGACCCGCACCCCGGACAGCGGCGGGAGCGTCGGCGTCGGCCCGGCGAAGGTCGCTTCCACGGTATGGGCGGAGAGGTGGCGCAGTTGCTCGAGCGTCCCCTCGTCGACGAGGCGGCCGGCGCTGAGGATCCCGACCCGGTCGCAGAGCGCCTCGACCTCGCTGAGGATGTGGGAGGAGAGGAAGACGGTCTGGCCGCGCCCGCGCGCCTCGGCGATCGATTCGCGGAAGGCGACCTCCATCAGCGGATCGAGCCCGGAGGTCGGCTCGTCGAGCACCAGCAGGTCGGGCCGCGCCGCGAGCGCCGCGATCAGGAGCACCTTCTGCCGGTTCCCCTTCGACAGCGCCCGCACCTTCTTGTCGGCGTCGAGCTTGAAGCGGTCGATCAGCTCGGTCCGGTAGGCGACATCGTCGCCGCCGCGCAGCCGGGACAGGAACTCGAAGGTCTCGGCGCCGGTCAGCGCCGGCCAGAGGAAGGGCTCGCCGGAGACGTAGGCGACGCGGCGATGCGCGGCGACCGGGTCGGCCCAGGCGTCGACGCCGAAGATCCGCGCGCTGCCGGCGGTCGGCCGGTGCAGCCCGAGCAGCAGCCGGATCGTCGTCGTCTTCCCCGCCCCGTTCGGCCCCAGGTAGCCGTAGACCTCGCCCGGCTCGATCCGCAGGTCGAGGTCGCGAAGCGCGCGGGTGCGACCGTAGCTCTTGCCGAGGCCGACGGTCTCGACGGCCGGTGTGCCCATGCTCGCCATGCTCGCAAGCCTCGCCCGCCGAGGCAACGGCCATATCCGCGCGAAGCCGACGAGTTCGCAGCGGTTCCTCCCCGGGC
>DASZUH010000036.1:0-8069 GCA_035547715.1 Solirubrobacterales bacterium | reverse complement strand
CCGGTACTCGCTCGGCGTTCACCTGCTGTTCGCCGTTACCACGGCGCTGCTCTGGATTTTCGTCATGGTCCGCGCCTTGCGGCGTTTTCCCTGTCCGCCGGCGCCCAACGACCACAGCCGTTCTCACATTTTCTGGGCCAGGCTCGCCGCGATCGACATGCTGCTCACGGCGGTCACCGGTTGGGCGTTTTACTGGCTGGCGTTTGGCATGTAGCCCAAAGTCCGCCGGTCGACTTTGGACCTTGGACTTCCCGACTCTGGACTATTCTTCCTGGTACGGGCTGACCTTGGCGGGCGGCTTGCCGTCCGTTGAGGCGATGCGGTTGATGGCGTTAAGGAAGGCCTTGACGCTGGCCTCGACGCTGCCGGTCGAAACGCCCCGGCCGCGATAGATCTGGCCGCGGTATTCGACTTCGACCGTTACTTCGCCCTGGGCGTCTTTGCCCACTGAAACGCTGTGCACGCGAAAGTCTCTGCAGACCACCTCAATGCCCGTGATCTGCTCGATGGCCAGGAATAAGGCGTCGAACGGGCCGTCGCCGGTGCTCAGTTCGCGCGTGATCTCCTCGTCGCCTCGCTTGAGGGTCAGCACCACCTTGGGCACGGCGCCGGTGGCGGCAGTCAGCGTGTAGCGGCTGAGCGACCAGACTTCTTCGGTTTCGCGGATCTCCTCGTCGATCAGCGCCGCGATGTCGGCGTCGTAGACTTCTTTCTTTTTGTCGGCCAGCGCTTTGAATTGCACGAACAGCGTTTGCAACTGTTCGGCCGAGATCGTGTAGCCGAGCGCTTTGACCCGATCGCCCAGTGCGGCGCGGCCGCTGTGCTTGCCCAACACCAGGTCGGTCCGCGACAAGCCGACGTCTTCGGGCCGCATGATCTCGTAGGTCGAACGCTCCTTGAGCATGCCGTCCTGATGGATGCCGGCCTCGTGCGCGAACGCGTTGCGGCCGACGATCGCCTTGTTCGGCTGCACCGGATAGCCGGTCATGCGGCTGACCAGGCGGCTGGTGCGGGCGATCTCGCGACTGTTGATCCCGGTGGTGAAGCCATGGACGTCCGCGCGGACGCGGATCAGCATCGCGATCTCCTCCAGCGAGCAGTTGCCGGCCCGCTCGCCCAGCCCGTTGATCGCGCACTCGACCTGACGGCAGCCGGCGATCACCCCGGCGTAGGAGTTGGCGACGGCCAGGCCCAGGTCGTCGTGGCAGTGGACCGAGGTCTCGACCTTGTGCAGGTCCGGCACCATCTCGTAGAAATAGCGCCACATCGCCGCGTACTCCTCCGGCGTCGTGTAGCCGACCGTGTCGGGGACGTTGATCACGGTCGCGCCCGCGTCGATCGCGATCTGCAGGACCTCGGCGGTGAACTCGGGGTCGGCGCGGGTCGCGTCCATCGGTGAGAACTCGACGTCCTCGCAGTAGGCCTTGGCCATCGTCACCGCCGCCCTGGCCTGCCCCTTGACGTCCTCGCGGTCGGTCTGCAGCTGGTGCCGGATGTGGATGTCGGAGGTCGAGATGAAGGTGTGGATGCGCGGCCGTTCGGCGTCCTTGACCGCGCCCCAGGCCGAGTCGATGTCGGCCTTGTGGGTGCGGGCCAGGCCGCAGATGACCGGTCCTTCGACCTTCCGGGCGATCCCCTGGACGGCCTCGAAGTCCCCCGGCGAGGCGATTGGGAAGCCAGCCTCGATCACGTCGACCCCGAGCCGCGCGAGCTGCTGGGCGATCTCCAGCTTCTCGGTCGCGTTCAGCGAGATCCCCGGCGACTGCTCACCGTCGCGCAGGGTGGTGTCGAAGATGTGGACGCGGTTGGCGTCGGGCGAAACGTTTACCTCGGTGTCGTTCGGTCCCATGGGACCCTCCTTCTCTCTAAGTCTCGAATGGCCTTTTGTCTCTCGCGGCTATCGCGCCGCCCAGCGCTATTCCCCCCGAGGGGGGAGGAGAAGGAGAAGCGCGAGGTTGTTAAGCGGAAAGGCCATTTCCACGGCGGACAGTAGCGCATCCGCCGGCCCGTGTTCTAGCCTGCCGCCGGATGGCCCAGGGAAAGCGGACCAACTGGCTGGCGCTCTTCGCGATCGGCGTCGCGACGGTGACGATCGCCAACGACTTCTCCGCGATCAACGTCGCCCTGCCGACGATGGAGCGCGACTTCGACACCAACATCAACACGATCCAGTGGGTGGTCAACGCCTACGCGCTGACCTTCGGCGTGATGATCGTGACCGGCGGCCGGCTCGCCGACATGTTCGGGCGGCGCAACGCCTTCTTCCTCGGCGCGGCGATCTTCGCGGTGATGTCGGCGGCGGGCGGGGCGGCGCCGACCGAGACCTTCATGATCGTCACCCGGGCGCTGATGGGGATCGGCGCGGCCCTGATGCTGCCCTCGATCATCGGCATGACCTACGCCCTCCTGCCCGAAGACAAGGCGGGCCTGGCGGGCGGGATCATCATGGGCGCGGCCGGGCTCGGCAACGCGATCGGACCGCTGATCGGCGGCGTCTTCACCGACCTCCTCACCTGGCGCTGGATCTTCTTCCTCAACGTGCCGATCGCGGTCTTCGCGATCGGCGTGATCTGGGCGAGCGTCCACCTCGACGAACCCGAGGACGCAGACCACGCGATCGACTATCCGGGGATCGCGGCGATCTCGATCGGGCTGGTCAGCCTGCTGGTCGCCCTCGACCAGGTCGACGACTGGGGCTGGGGCGACCCGCGGGTGATCGCGATGCTGGCGATCGCCGTGATCGGCGTGGCGAGCTTCGTACCGCTCGAGCGGCGGGCCGGGCGCCACGCGCTGATCCCGCCGGCGATCATCGCCAACCGCGACTTCGCCGCCTCCTGCTTCGGCATCCTCTGCCTCTCGGCGACCTTCTTCGCCTCGCTCCTCTACCTGCCCCAGTTCATGGAGACCGAGCTCGGCTTCTCACCGCTCGAATCGGGGCTGGGGATGGTCCCGGCGCTGGCGACCTTCGCGCTCGTCTCGTTCGTCGCCGGGCCGCTCTACGGGCGGGTCGGGGCGAAGCGCCTGGCGGTGATCGGGGCGGGCTGCATGGCCGCGGCGGCGATCCTCTTCTCGCTGGTCGACGCCGGCGCCGGCTACGGCGCGCTGGTGCCGGGGATGGTCGTGCTCGGGATCGGGATCGGCAGCTTCTACGCGACCGCGACGACCGCCGGGGTGACCTCGGTCGACGAATCGCAGGCGAGCCTCGCCGGCGGGATCGTCTACATGTTCCAGATCGCCGGCGGGTCGATCGGCCTGGGGCTGACCACGACGGTCTTCTCCAGCTTCAACCCGCCCTTCATCGACGGCTTCCAGGCCGGGTTCCGGCTGGACGCCGGGATCGCCCTGGTCGGGGTCCTGATCAGCGTGCTGTTCGTCGGCGGGGCGCTGGTGCGAAAGCGGGCCACCGCGCCGGCCTAGGCGGTTCGGGGCGCCGGGCGCGCCCTATTCGAGGACGTTCTTGCCCGAGCCGCCGACCAGCGTGTTGTGGCCGGGACCGCCCTGGAGGATGTCGTTGCCGGGGCCGCCGAGCAGGATGTCGTCGCCGGGACCGCCGATCAGGACGTCGTTGCCGCCGCGGCCGTTCAGTTCGTCGTTGCCCGGCCCGCCGATCAGCTTGTCGGCCGCCGCGCCGCCGACCAGGACGTCGTTGCCTTCGCCGCCCCGGATCGTCGCCGGGACCGGCACCCGGGCGCCCATCACGACCGAGTCATTGCCCGCCCCGGTGTTGACTTCGAAGCCGGCGATCGGCGTCGCTTCGCAGAGCAGGTCTTCCAGGCGCCTTTCCGGGTGCGTGCAGACGCTGCTCGCGACTTCCAGCGGCGTCGCCGAGTCGATTTCGTAGGTGCGCCCGTCGGCCGAGAGTTCGATCGTGATCCGGTCGTCGCCGGAGGTGCCGGCGAGGGCGATGTTGATCGATTTTTCCGGCGGCCCGCCTTCGGTGCGCGGACCCTGGATCGCGGCGGCGGAGCCGGCGGCGAGTGATGCTGCCAGGACGAGGACCGCGAGGACGAGGAGAAGGAGACGCTTCATCGCCCTCTGTAACAACCCTTTGCCGAGGAGTTGCGGAGCTTTCCTCAGAGGTCGACCGAGCGGCCGACCGAGAAGCCGTCGAGAGCGAGGATCGTCTCGAGCGCGTCGGGGCGCACGGCGGCGTCGGTGGTCAGCGCCATCACCGCGCCGGCCCCTCCCCCGTGCTCGGCGCCGACCGCGGCGGAGACGATGTTGACGCCCTCCTCGCCGAAGGCCGTGCCGACGCGGCCGATCATCCCCGGCTGGTCGGCGTAGCGGAACACGGTGATGTGCTCGGCGAAGGGCAGGTAGAAGCTCTCGCCCCAGGCCGAGACCAGGTAGGGCTCGTTGCGCGGGCCGACGCCGGTGCCGGCCACCTCGACCGCGTCCTCGCCGGAGCCGACGCGGACCGTGACCAGCTCGGTGAAGTCCTCGGCGGCCGAGTCCTTGGTCTCGATCAGCTCGATCCCCCGCTCCTCGGCCATCTGCGGCGCGTTGACCAGGTTGACCGGCGTCTCGGTGTTGCCGGAGAGGATCCCGGCCAGGACGGCGATCCCGAGCAGGCGGGTGTCGTAGGAGGCGAGGCGGCCGCGGAACTCGGCGGTGACGGAGTCGACCGAGCCCTGGTTGAGCCCCTGCGCGAGCCGGCCCAGTTTTTCGCAGAGCGGCACAAACGGGGCCAGCGCCTCCATCTCCTCGGGGCGCACGGCGGCGATGTTGACGGCGTTGGTGACGACCCCGCCGGTGAGCGCCTCGGTGACCTGTTCGGCGGTGACGACGCCGGCGCGGTCCTGGGCCTCGGCGGTCGAGGCGCCCAGGTGCGGGGTGACGACGACGTCGTCGCGCGCGAAGATCGGGTGCTCGGTGAAGGGCTCCGAGGGGAAGACGTCGAGCGCCGCGCCCGCGAGCTTGCCGGACTCGAGCCCGGCGAGGAGGTCGTCGAGCACGATCAGCTCGCCGCGGGCGCAGTTGACGATGCGGGCACCGTCCTTCATCGCCGCGATCGACGCGGCGTCGATCAGCCCTTCGGTCTCCGGCGTGCGGGGCGTGTGGAGGGTGACCAGGTCGGCGCGGCCGAGCAGGTCGTTCAGGTCGTCGACGCCCTCGACGCCGAGCTCGCGGAAGCGCTCGGCGGAGACGAACTTGTCGTAGGCGATGACCTCCATGTCGAAGCTCTGCGCGCGCCGGGCGACGAGCTGGCCGATGCGGCCGAAGCCGATCACGCCGAGCGTCTTGCCGTAGAGCTCGGCGCCTTTGAATTTCGCCCGGTCCCACCGGCCCGCGACCAGCGACGCCTGCGCCTGGGGGACGTTGCGGAACATCGCCAGCGCGAGCGCCAGCGTGTGCTCGGCGGCGGCGACCGAGTTCGACTCGGGCGCGTTGGCGACGATGATCCCGCGGCGCGTCGCGGCCGGGATGTCGACGTTGTCGACGCCGGTGCCGGCGCGGCCGATCACCTTCATGTTGGCCGCCAGGTCGATCAGCTCCGGCGTCATCTTGGTGGCGCTGCGGATCAGGATCGCGTCGTACTCGGGGAGCTTGGCGCGGAACTCCTCGTCGGACATGTCGAGGCCGAGGTCGACGTCGAACTTCGAGCGCAGCAGGTCGACGCCGGTGTCGGCGATCTTCTCTTTGACCAGGACCTTCATCGGGCGCGGGAACCTAGTCGCCCGTGCGGACGCCGTCGACGTTCTCGACGACCCAGTCGATGCACTTCGTCAGCGCCTCGACGTCGTCCGGCTCGACCGCCGGGAACATCCCGATGCGCAGCTGGTTGCGGCCGAGCTTGCGGTAGGGCTCGGTGTCGACGATGCCGTTGGCGCGCAGCGCCTTGGCGATCGCCGCCGCGTCGACGTCGTCGTCGAAGTCGATCGTGCCGACGACGTAGGAGCGCTTCTTCTCGTCGGCCACGAACGGGGTCGCGAACTCGGCCCGCTCCGCCCACGAGTAGAGGCGGGACGACGAGTCCTTCGTCCGCGCGACGCACCAGTCGAGGCCGCCATTGCCGAGCATCCACTCGACCTGGTCGGCGAGCAGGAAGAGCGTCGCCACCGCGGGCGTGTTGTAAGTCTGCTGCTTGCGCGAGTTGTCGAGCGCGACCGCGAGCGAGAGGAACTCCGGCTGCCAGCGGCCGGCGGCGCCGTCGAGCTCCTCGATCCGGGCGATCGCCGCCGGACTGAGCGCGGCGAGCCAGAGGCCGCCGTCGGAGGCGAAGCCCTTCTGCGGGGCGAAGTAGTAGACGTCGGCCTGGGCGGCGTCGAGCGGCAGCCCGGCGGCGCCGGAGGTGGCGTCGATCGCGATCAGCGCGTCGCCCGCGTCGGCGGGGCGCTCGACCGGGACCATGACCCCGGTCGAGGTCTCGTTGTGGGCCCAGCCGATCAGGTCGGCGCCGGCGTCGCCGCGCGGCGCAGGCGCGTCGCCCGCCGCGGCCTCGACCACGATCGGGTCGCCGAGGAACGGCGCCACCTTGGCCGCCTTGGCGAACTTCTGCGAGAACTCGCCGTAGGTGAGGTGGAGCGAGCGCTCGCGGACGAGCCAGGCGCAGGCCGACTCCCAGAAGGCCGTCGTGCCGCCGTTGCCGAGCGCGATCTCGTAGCCGTCGGGAAGGCCGAGGAGCTCGGTGATGCCCTCGCGGACGCGCCGCACGAGGTCGCGGACCGGCGCCTGCCGGTGCGAGGTCCCCATCAGGTCCGACTGCCCGGCAAGCTTCGCCAGCGCCTCGGGGCGGACCTTCGAGGGGCCGCAGCCAAAACGTCCGTCCCCCGGTTTCAGGTCCGCCGGAATGGCAAGGATGGTGTCCGAGGTGGTCATCGGGGCGACAGGTTATTCACCCGAGCCCATGGACCGCGGCCGGGCCCCGGGTTAGGCTCGGCGAGCCGTCCAGATGCCAGAAAAAAGCGCCGCTCAGAGGCGAACTCCAGACATTTAGGGGGAGAGATGTACCCAGTCAGCTACGAAGCCGACTACCGGTCGGAACAGAATCGAGCCACGACGTTCTTCCGGATCATCCTCGCGATCCCATGGCTGATCGTCGCCTACGTCTACGAGATCGTCGCCTTCTTCACCCTGATCTTCGCCTGGGTCGCGATCGTGATCACCGGCCGCTACCCGGAAGGCCTCTACAAGCTGAACGCGGGCTTCGTCCGCTACTTCGTCCGCACCTACGCCTGGGTCTACCTGCAGACCGACGAGTGGCCGCCGTTCGGGATCGGCGACGACCCGGCCTACCCGATCCGCATCAACGTCGCCCCGCGGGCGGAGCGGCAGAGCCGCCTCTCGGCGTTCTTCCGGATCATCCTCGCGATCCCGGTCTGGATCGTCCTCTACTTCGTCGGCTACCTGCACCTGCTGGCGGCGGCGGTCGCCTGGCTGACGATCGTCTTCCGCGGCTACCTGCCCGAGCAGCTGAACACGACGATGACCTTCTGCAACGGCTTCTACTCCCGGGTCTACGGCTACCTGGCGATGCTGACCGACGACTACCCGCCGATCGGCGTCGAGCGGGCGAAGGGCCTCGGCAACTACCCCGCCGCCCCCGCGCCCGAGCCGCCGATGCCGCCCGCCGCGGCCTGACGGCGACGAGCAGGGGACGGGGCGCTGCGACCCCGTCCCCGGTCGAATTGGCGCGCGCTCAGAACCCCTGGTCGATCCAGGGCATCATGTCGCGGAGCTCTTTGCCGACTTTCTCGATTTCGTGTTCGGCACCCGCCTTGCGCAGTTCGTCGAACTTCTTGCCGCCGGACTCGTTCTCGGCGATGAACTCGCGGGCGAACTCGCCCGACTGGATCTCGCCGAGGATCTCCTTCATCGCCGCGCGGGAGGCCTCGCCGATCACGCGTTTGCCGCGGGTCAGGTCGCCGTACTCGGCGGTGTTGGAGATCGAGTACTCCATCCCGCGGATCCCCTTTTCGTACATCAGATCGGCGATCAGCTTCAGCTCGTGGAGGCACTCGAAGTAGGCGAGGCGCGGGTCGTAGCCGGCCTCGACCAGGGTCTCGAAGCCCGCCTTGACGAGCTCCGAGGCGCCGCCGCAGAGGACCGCCTGCTCGCCGAAGAGGTCG
>DASZUH010000035.1:0-8289 GCA_035547715.1 Solirubrobacterales bacterium | reverse complement strand
CCCCCCCCCCCACGCCCGGGACGTGAGGGTTCCGCGGGGAACGGGAAGGGTTCGCCACGATCTCCGGGCTTCCGTCACGGTTCCACATCGGGCGGGCACGCGATGCCTGTTTTGACCTTGCTATGGCAAGGTCAAAACAGGCATCGTGATCTGGGCCGATGAAGATCCGTGGCGTTCCCGGAGTCTTCGTCACGGAAGGCGCGCACTTCGTGGAGGACCCTGCGCGTCTCCCGGCACCCGTCACGAACCCTCATCACTCCCCACAGACCCGGCCTTCTCGGTGGCGGCCACAACCTGCCAGGGCCGCCACCGAGAAGGCCGGGCGCCACTCGGACGGCCGCCCCCGCCCCGGGCACCGGCTTTGAGCCCTCGACCCGGCCGACTACGCCGCCGCCAGCAGCTCCCGCGCGTGCCGGGTCGCCGCCTCGTCGGCGGTCTCGCCGCCGAGCATGCGGCTGATCTCCGCGACCACGCCCTCGCCCTCGAGGCGCTCGACGCTCGCCTTCGCCTGCTCGCCCGCGACGTCCTTTTCGAGGCGGAAGTGGACGTCGGCGAGCGAGGCGACCTGGGGCAGGTGGGTGATGCAGAGGACCTGGTGCTCGTCGCCGAGCGCCTTCAGCCGCTCGCCGACCACGCGCGCGGTGTTGCCGCCGATCCCGGCGTCGATCTCGTCGAAGACAAGGGTCCCGGCGCCCGCCGCCGGGCCGAGGCCGCTGAGCGCCAGCATCACCCGGGAGAGCTCGCCGCCGGAGGCGGCGTCGCGCAGCGGCGCGGGCTCGATGCCGGGGTTCGGGGCGACCCGCAGCTCGACCGTCTCGCGCCCCGAGGCGCCGTACTCGTCGGGGTGGGGATCGAGGACGACCTCGAGGCGGGCGCCGTCCATCGCCAGACTCGCCAGCTCTTTCGCCACCCGTTTCTCCAGCGGCCCGGCCGCCTTCTCCCGCCCGGCACTCAGCTTCTTGCCCAGCTTGGCGCGGCGCGCCTCCGCCTCGGCGAGCGCCGCGGTCGCCTCCGCGCTCCGCTCCTCGGCGCCCTCCAGCCGGGCGATCTCGGCGCGGCAACGCCCGGCGTGGGCGAGCACCGACTCGACGCTGCCGCCGTGCTTACGTTCGAGCCGGTCGATCGCCTCGAGCCGTTCCTCGATCCCGACCAGCCCGCCGGGGTCGGCCGCGACGCCCTCGGCGTAGTCGCGCAATTCGGCGGCGACGTCGCCGACTTCGACCCCCAGGGCGGCGACCCGCTCGGCGATCTGGTCGAGTGCCGGATCGAGCCCGGCCGCCGCGGCGAGTCGCGATTCGGCGTCGGCGAGCGCCGCCGAAGCACCGCCGCCGTCGAGGTCGACGCCGGCGAGCCCCGCGTGGGCTCCTCCGGCCGCCGCGGCGAGGCCCTCGGCGTGGCGCAGACGCTCCCGATCGCCGGCCAGCTCGGCGCGCTCGTCGGGGTCGGGTTCGACTTCCTCGATCTCGGAGAGCTCGTAGCGGTAGAGGTCGAGATCGCGCTCGCGCGACCCTTCCCGCTCGCGCAACTCGGCGAGCTCGGCGGAGAGCCGACCGACCTCACGGTGCACCTCCCGGTATTCCTCGCGCAGCGCCAGGTGGGCGGCCCCGGCGAACCCGTCGAGCACCTCCATCTGGGTCGAGGAGATCGTCAGCCTGCGGTGCTCGTGTTGGCCGAAGAAGGCGAGCAGGCGGCCGCCGAGCGCCTTCAGGTCGGCCGCCGTGGCGGCCCGCCCGGCGACGAAGGCGCTGGTCCGACCGCCCGCCGAGACCCGCCGTCCCAACACGACCTCCTCGGCGCCCTCCGGCAGCCGCTCGGCGAGATCCGCCAGCTCGGGCTCATCGAGCAGCCCGGCGGGCAGGTCGAAGACGCCCTCGACCCAGGCCTCGGCGGCGCCCGGCCGCACGATCCCCGCTTTCGCCTTGCCGCCCATCAGCAGGTCGAGCGAGTGCGCGAGCACCGTCTTCCCCGCCCCGGTCTCCCCGGTGATCGCGTTCAGCCCCGCGCCGAGTCGCAGTTCGGCCCGTTCGATCAGCAGCAAATTCTCGATCCGCAGCTCGCGCAGCATGCGATCCGGTTTACCACCGCCCCCGGCGGATCAATCGCACATACGTTCGCTATTTGCGCACGACGCCCCCGCCGGACGCGCTCAGCCGCCGGTCTGCTGGACGAAGAACTCGGAGCGGGTCAGGACGAAGCCGAGGACCGCGCCGACGAACGAGAGGATCGCGGCGATCAGGATGATCGTGTTGAAGGCGCCGACGAACGCGACGTCGGAGGCGTGCACCGCCTTGGCCTGGATCCCGGGCGGCAGGTGGAGCGCCGCGACCGCACGCGAGCCACCCGAGGCGACGATTTCGCCGAGCCCCTTCGGCGCCCGCGGCAGCTCTTCGCCGAGCTTCGAATTCACCTGCGACTGGAAGACGGCGCCGAGCCCGGCGACCCCGGTGGCGATGCCGACCTGGCGGAAGGTCGAGTTGATCCCCGAGCCCATCCCGGACTTCTCCACCGGGACGACGGCGATCGCCGCCTGGCCGATCCCCGGATTGGTGACCCCGGTGCCGACCCCGGCGAAGAGGAAGCCGACCAGGAGCGTCGTCCATCCCGAGCTCGGCGTGATCCCGTGCATGAAGAGCAGGCCGATCCCGGTCAGGCCGAGGCCGGTCCCGAGCAGCACGCGGATCTGGATCCGGTGCGAGAGCGCTCCCGCGACCGGGGACGCAACGAAACCGAGAACGGTCAGTGGCAGAAAGCGCAACCCGGCCTCAAGTGGTGAGTAATCGAGCACGCCCTGCATGTAGATCGTGATGTAGAGGAAGAGCGCGAACATCCCGCCGGAGAGACAGAACGCGACCGCCGAGACGCCGTCGAAGGCGGGGTTCCGGAACAGGGTCAGGTCGAGCATCGGGTGGCGGGTGCGCGTCTCGATCGTGATGAAGATCGCCATCAGGACGGCGGCGCCGACCAGGCAGGCGACGATCACGCCGCTCCCCCACCCTTCCGGGTTGCCGCGGATCAGGGCGAAGATGAAGAGGAAGAGCGACGACGAGAAGGTGACGAGACCCGGGATGTCGAGCGGTTCCGGTTCTTTCGCGAAGACGTTGCGAACTTTGCGCTCCGTCAACACCATCGCGACGATCCCGATCGGCACGTTGACGAAGAAGATCCACTCCCAGCCGAAGTTCTCGGTGATCACGCCGCCGACCAGCGGGCCGACCGCCACCGCCCCGCCGATCGTCGCGCCCCACACCCCGAACGCCGTCGCCCGGTCCCTGCCCTGGAACTCCTGGCCGATCAGCGCCAGCGAGGTCGCGAACATGCCCGCCCCGCCGACGCCCTGGAGGCCGCGGCAGAGGTTCAGCAGCGTCGGGTCGTCACTGATTCCGCACAGAAACGAGGCGAAAGTGAAGATCCCGAAGCCGATCGTGAACACCCGCCGACGGCCGAGCCGGTCGCCGAGGCTGCCCGCGGTGAGCAGGAACGAGGCGAGCATCAGCGAGTAGGCGTCGACGACCCACTGGAGGCTGGAGAGGCTGGCGTGGAGCGAGCGCTGGATGTCCGGGAGCGCGACGTTGACGATCGTCACGTCGAGGAGAAGCATGAAAGTCGCGATAGAGACGAGGACGAGCGTCCACCATTTGCGCTCCATCAGACCGCCAGATGGCCGAACTTGTCGCGGATCCGGCCGTAGAAGCTGGTGCCGGGCAACTGCGCGAGGCGCCCCGCCGTCTCGACGAAATGGACCTTGAGGTCCTCGCCGGATTCGAGGTAGCCGAATTCCTGGCCGTCGAGGGCGATTTCGACCGGCTCGCGCTGCGGTGCGTTGTAGACGGTGAGGACGTCGGCCGGGGCGACGACGAGGGCGCGGGCGGTGAGCGAGTGCGGCGCGATGTAGCTGACCGCGTAGCCCTTCACGCCCCAGGCCAGGATCGGGCCCTGGTTGGCGAGGTTGTAGCCGGTCGAGCCGACCGGGGTCGCGGCGACGAGCCCGTCGCAGCGGACGTGGCCGACCTCTTCGGAGGCGATCCGGTAGCTGAGCTCGGCGACGCGGTCGTGCGGGCGTCGCGACAGCGTCACGTCATTGAAGCCGAGCCCGCCCTTGCCGTTGGTCTCGACCCGCAGGGCGGGAAGCTCGATCACCTCGACCTCGCCGGAGAAGGCGCGCTCGATGCCTTCCTTGGCGTTTGCGCGCTCGACCGCCGCGAGGAAGCCGACCGTCCCGAAATTCACCCCGAAGACAGGCACCTCGGTGCCCGCGAAGCGACGAAGCGCATGAAGAATCGTGCCGTCTCCGCCGAGGACGAGGCAGAGGTCTGGCATTTCGCCCTCGATCTCGAGCTCGACGCCCTCGGCGGACTCGCCGTGCTTGTCGAGCTCGGCCCGGTCGGCGACCAGGCGCCATCCGCCGGCGCGCGCCGCGGCGACCGCGATCGGCACCGCTTCGGTCGCCGCCGGCGGGTGGGAGTGGGTGATCAGCGCCGCGGTCTTCACTCGTCGGCGTCCTCCACCCGGACGTCCGCCGCGTCGCCGGCCGCGTCGGCGGCGGCGATCGCGCCCTCGAGGTCCTCGAGCGCCGGCCCCTCACCGCCGCACCAGACGAAGGTCTCGCGGTTGCCCTTCGGTCCCGGCAGCCCGGACGAGGCGATGCCGCGGACCGGCAGGCCGAGCTCTTCCGCGGCGCGCGCCACCTTCAGCACCGCCTCCTGGCGGTCGGCCGGATCACGGACGACGCCGCGGCCGACGCGTCCCTTCTCCAGCTCGAACTGCGGCTTCACCATCGCCAGGATCTCGCCGCCGGGCGCCAGGCAGGTCGCGACCGCGGGCAGGACCTTGGTCAGCGAGATGAAGGAGACGTCGATCGTCGCCAGTGAGGCGAGGAACGGCAGATCGGCGGGCGCCAGGGCGCGGGCGTTGAGGCGCTCGATCACGGTGACGCGGCGGTCCTTGCGCAGGCGCGCGTCGATCTGGCCGTAGGCGACGTCGACGGCCGCCACCCGCGCGGCGCCGCGCTGCAGCATGCAGTCGGTGAATCCGCCGGTCGAGGCCCCGACGTCGAGGCAGTCGCGCCCGTCGACCGAGATGCCGAGCGCCTCGAGCGCGTTCTCCAGCTTGATCCCGCCGCGCGAGACGAAGCGTGGCCGCGCCTCGAGCACGAATTCGGCCTCCGGCTCGACCAGTTGGCTGGGCCGCAGCGCGACCGGCCCGTCGGTGCCGACCCGCACTTCGCCCGCCCGCACCGCGCCCGCAGCCGCCGATCGTGAGGGAAAGAGGCCCCGCTCGGCGAGGACCGCGTCGATTCGGGCCTTCTTCATCCGCCGAAAGCTACAACCAGACGGATACCTGTCCGGTGTTTACGGACTTTTAACGCTTCCATCTGGACCAAACCGGAACTCTGGTATACAAGGTGTTCCACGGAATTCGGCTCCCCAGGCCGCTTTCCGCATCGGAGCAGGGAAAAAGACCCCCCAAAAGGCGGTCTGTGTGACCCCCCTCACAGACATTCCGCACATATGTTCGTACTCTTGTCAAGGATTCAGTCGGAGCAACCGATAGGAAACGAAACAGAGAACTTTTTGGTCGAGTCCCGCGTCGTACATATGGCCCTGGATGCTTCCCACATCTGGCGCCCACGACTCAACTGGGCTCACCTACCTCCCACGGATCCACATATATAGAGATACATATCTCTCCTCCCTGTAGTAACCCCAGAAGCGCCCCGCCCTCCCAGGCGGGGCGTTTTCTGTTGTGCGGACGCCGGCGGCGCGGCCCGATCGTGTAGATCTGGACGCCGTGCCCACGCCGAATGCACCGGCGCGCCTGAGGCCCGTCTTTTCCCGTCCTTTTCCAGGGCGTTTCTTTGTTAAAGATAAAGAAGGTTAAGTAAAAGAACCGTCTCGTCAATAACTCCAGAAACGCGGACGACCCCGGTGGACGAGCCTCGCGACAGCGCAACCTTTCGGATGGTGATCATGACCCTCGGGCTGAGCCTGGTGATTGCGATCGCAGGCATCGCCGTGATCGTCGCCTTCGGCCACCAGGCCGGGGATGGCGCGGACGAACACTCATCCGGCCAAGGCACCGAATGGCACTCGCATCGGTCCCACACCCCTTCGGCCGGCCACGGGAAGAACCACCGCGACTTTTCGTACAGCTCGATGCGGTCCAACGACGACTCCGAAGCCGCGCACGTGCCCGAGGCCCTCTGGCTCGCGGTCGCCGGGCTGTTTGGGGCGATGGTCGGCCTGCTGGTCCCCACCCCGATGATCAGACGGCGCCCGATCAGCCGGCCCCGGCCGAAACAGAAGGCGAGGCCACGCGCGTGTCCCTTCCGTTTCCCCAACGCCTCCGGCTTCGCCGCGCTCGTCCTGCTCGGGGTCGCTCTCCTCCTGATCGCAGGACACCTCGGCAAGCTGAAGATGGATGCCGCCTTCGTCGCCTGCGCGACCGCGTCGTTTGCGATCTTCATCCCGAGCCCGGCCCGCTTCGACCTGGTCTAGCCCGTGCCCGACAAGTTCCACGGCCTGATCCAGCACTCCTTCGCGCTGCAGGTGCCACCGGAGCTTCATCCGGTCTACACCCGTCGCGGCGTCGCCGACACGGAGCGGCTCCTGCGGGCCCTGTTCGAGACCGAGCACTTTGAGCTTGGGACGGCCGGGATGGAAACCCGCGAACCGGACGAGGACGGCGCCTGGAAGTACAGCCTTCTGGCCTCGCGGGGCCAGACGGAGGTCGCGCCGCTGGCCCTTCCGTTCAAGGAATCGCCGATCGCGGGCAAGCCCGCGGAACGGCCGCAACCGTTGCCGCCATTCGCATGGGCCGGGAAGAACTGCGGACATGAGCTGTGGGACGGGTTCGTTTTCGGCGATACCGCCGACGAGCTCCCGATCAGCCCGCGAAACGATTTCCTGATCGAGGATCGCGAAGCGGTCGATGGCTTCGAGCAAGATCCCGCGCTGGACGCATCCCGCTTTCTCGCGCAACTACTCGCCAACAAGCGGTCCCACCTCTTCGGCCTGGCGCTGGGACGGAGCAGCTTCAACATCTTGCCGCCCCACGCCATGTTGATCCCCGAGTCGATCGGCCTTGGGGGCAACCAGGTACGCCCACAGCGCGAATGGTTCGTGCAACCGGTGCTTTCCCTCTTCCACGTCTTCGCACGCCGCGCCTTCCGCCCGATCTTCTCGTTCAGCCTCTTCATGGTCCCGGTCGCGAGAAGGGAAGACGGCGGCGAGATCCGTGCCCGGACCATGCCCGCAGGGGAAATCCACGAAGTGGTGAAAACCCAATGGCCCCTCGCAACCGCCTTCACCGACCCGGCAAACCGGCCGAAATTCGTCGCCGAGGGGCCGCTGATCACCTACCTCGGGCAGGCGGGGGGATCCTCGCTCGCGGCGCTGGAGCTCGCGCCGGAAAGGGATCTCCTCTTCGACCTGACCCTGCGGGAGTTCACCGAGGCGACCCTCTTCTCGCTCGCCACCTTGATGGCCTTCGGGCCGAGGGGTCGACCGGGCCGGCGATCACGCAGGCGCCTCGGCGATCGAATCGTCACCAGCCTCTCGGCCTCGCGAGTGACCGCGGTGGCCGTCGTCGACGAGAGCCGTTCCTTCGAGGGGACCGGGGAGACGGAAGCCCTTGAGGCGACGCTCGCCGATCTCGCCGGGAAGATCGCCGACCCGATCAAGAGTCAGGCCAAGAAATTGAAGAAGTACCGCCTCGACAAGCCGCTGTTCGACCGTGCCGGCTACGTCTCCGCCGTGCTTCCGGACGACCGCTGCATCATCACCGTAGGTGCCCGGCGAGTGCAGAAAGGCCTACGAACCTCGCTTCTCCTTGAAGCCGGCTGGACCGCCTATCAGGTGATCGGGGCGGCGACGGCAACCGGGCTGATCCGGAGCATCTTTCGCGAAATCACGATCTCCGAGCGCGCCGACCCCGACGTCATCGCCGACATCGAGGGTGAAGCGATGGTCGAGCTTCACGAGACCTACGACATCGAAATCACCGTCGAGGCCCATCGCCGGCATTACTGCCTGCTCCGTGAGTACCTTGGCATCGAGAAGGAATACGACGCGCTCAGCGAGAAGCTGCAGGCGCTGCATCGGGAGACCGCGACCCGCGCCGGGGGCCGCTCGGAGCAGCGGCTCGCGATCCTGACCTGGGCGATCGTCGTGCTCAGCGCGCTGATCCTGGCCGGGACGCTGGCGCTGATCTTCAAGCCGGGCGGCTAGACGATCGACTCCGCGGCACGGGCGTCGCGCCGGGCGTGGGGAAGCGGGCACAGGGACGGGAAGG
>DASZUH010000034.1:0-3081 GCA_035547715.1 Solirubrobacterales bacterium | reverse complement strand
CCGGGCGAAGAGCCCAGGCATGGTGCGGGCGCCGTGGCGCTCGAGCCCGAGCTGGCCCTTGCAGGTCCAGAAGACCGACTCGATCCGCTGGCGGACCGACCCCAGCGTGCCGAAACGCGGCTTCTCGTCCTTGCGGTCGGGTCGCAGGAAGGTGGCGCCGCGGCCGGCCATGAAGGCCTCGAAGTCCCGACCGGCGAAGCCTTTGTCGGCGATCACCGTGTGCCCGGCGAGGCTCACCCGTTCGAGCATCTCGGTCGCGACCTCGCGCTCGGGGGCGTTGGCCGGGGCGAGTTCGAAGGCGATCGGTGTGCCGTCGGCGGCGCAGAGCAGATAGAGGCGGAAGCCCCAGAAGTAGCGCGAGTGCGAGCGGCAGTAGCCGTAGGCGGCGCTGCCGGCGAACTCCGAGCGGCGCACCGTCTCCCGCGAGGCGCCGCAGGGCACCGGTGTGGAGTCCAGCAACCTCAGGCCGTCGAAGATCGACGGCGAGACGAAGGCCAGGTAGTTGATCGACCTGATGATCTGCGGCGCCAGGGAGCGGAGCCGCTTGTTGTAGCCGGGCTGCTTGGGCAGGTAGGGGAACAGGTGGCCGAGCCGCCAGATCGCGAAGCCGAGGAACTGGCGGTCGTTGCCCACGCCGAGGAACACCTGGGCGACGGCCAGGGTGATCAGCTCGGCGTCGGTGATCTTCGGTGGCCTGCCCGGCCCTGCCCGATCGGGCAGGAAGTCGTCGAGCAGCACGTAGATTTCCGTCAGAAGGGTGTCGAGGTCGGCGCGCACGGGGCCTCCTTGGTCGACGTTGCGGTAGCAACGCCTGACTTCGGCGCCCTTCGTCGTGCTCCCTGGTGGCCGAGGCGGCCGTCAGGGTCAATTAGGAATCAACCATCTAGGGGCGAGCCAAACCCTGAGGCGGCGGAGGCACCGGACGCCGCCTCAGGGAGACTGGCGGGCCCATGAACCTCCTCCAGGCTCTCGCGGTCCTCGCGGCCGGCTTCGCCGCGGGCGGGATCAACGCCATCGTCGGGTCCGGCTCGCTGGTCACCTTCCCGGTGTTGCTGGCGGTCGGTTACGCGCCGGTGACGGCGAACGTCTCGAACTCGGTCGGCCTCGTGTTCGGGAACGTGAGCGCGGTCTGGGGATACCGGCGCGAGCTCGAGGGGCAGCGCGAGCGGGCGCTGATCGGCGGCGCGGGGACGGCGCTCGGGGCGATCGCCGGCGGCGTCCTGCTGCTGACGCTCCCCGAAGGCGTCTTCGAAGCGGTGGTGCCGCTGCTGATCCTGCTCGCCTGCGCGCTGATGGTGGCGCGGCCGAAACCGAAGCTGAGCCACGGCTCGCTCAGCCACCATCGCAAGCTCGCCCTCGCCGCGATCGGCTTCGCGGTCGGCGTCTACGGCGGCTATTTCGGCGCCGCCCAGGGCGTGATCCTGCTCGCCGCGCTGCGCTTCCTCGTCCCCGACCGGCTGCAACGGCTGAACGGGCTGAAGAACGTGATGGTCGGCATCGCCAACGGGGTCGCCGCGGTCCTCTTCATGATCGTCGCCCACGTCGCCTGGGACGCGGCGGCGCTGATCGCGGTCGGCTCGATCGCGGGCGCCCAGCTCGGCGCGCGCTACGGCCGGCGCATCCCGGACGGCACGCTGCGCTGGACGGTGGTGACGGTCGGCGTCGCGGTCGCGGTCGTGCTCATCGTGAAGTAACGCGGCGGCGCGCTCGGCGCGGCCCCGATCGCCGCCGCTAAGGTCCTGACCCATGGCCGCCGCCGACCCCGCCTACATCTACGGAGCCGTCCGCACCCCCTTCGGCCGCTACGGCGGCGCGCTCGCCGAGGTGCGCCCCGACGACCTCGCCGCGGGCGCCCTGCGCGCGCTCCTCGACCGCTTCCCGGGACTCGACCCGGCCGCGATCGAGGACGTCATCCTCGGCGACGCCAACGGCGCGGGCGAGGACAACCGTGATGTCGCGCGCATGGCGGTGCTCCTGGCCGGCCTGCCGACGACCGTCCCCGGCGCCACCGTCAACCGCCTCTGCGGCTCCTCGCTCGAGGCCGCGATCCAGGCGGCGCGGGCGATCGAGACCGGCGACGCCCAGGTGATGGTCGCGGGCGGCGTCGAGTCGATGAGCCGTGCGCCCTGGGTGATGCTGAAGCCCCCGCGCCCCTTCCCCGCCGGGCACGAGACGCTGTGGTCGACGACGCTCGGCTGGCGCATGGTGAACCCGCGGATGCCGGCGGGCTGGACGATCAGCCTCGGCGAATCGGCGGAGAAGCTCGCCGACATTCACGCGATCTCGCGCGAGGCGCAGGACGAGTTCGCGCTGCGCTCCCACCGGCTCGCCGACGCCGCCTGGAAGGAGGGGCGCTTCCCGGAGGTGGTCCCGGTCCCCGGCACGGGCCTCGATCGCGACGAGGGCATCCGCGCCGACACCTCGCTGGAGAAGCTGGCGAAGCTGAAGCCCGCCTTCGTCGAGGGCGGCACGGTCACCGCCGGGAACTCCTCGCCGCTGAACGACGGTGCCTCGATGCTCCTGCTCGGCTCCGAGGCGGCGGCGGAGCGGATCGGCGCGGCGCCCCTCGCGCGCGTGGTCTCGCGCGGCGTGCACGGCGTCGACCCCGACGTCTTCGGCATCGCTCCGGTCGAGGCGGCAAACCAGGCGCTCGCCCGCGCCGGCATCACCTGGGACGACGTCGACGCCGTCGAGCTGAACGAGGCCTTCGCCTCGCAGTCGCTCGCCTGCCTGAAGGGCTGGCCCGAGCTCGACCCCGACAAGGTGAACATGAGCGGCGGCGCAATCGCGATCGGCCACCCGCTGGGCGCCTCCGGCGCCCGCGTGGTCGGCCGCGCGGTCGAGGAGCTCCGCGCCCGCGGAGGTCGGTACGCCGTGGCGACGCTCTGCATCGGCGTCGGCCAGGGCCTCGCGATGGTCCTGGAGCGCGTCGGGGACTAGGTGAGAAGCCCACACACGTTGTGAACGCCTGAAAGGCCATCCGGGCCCTCCAAGAGGCTCGGGGTGTCTAACGCCCTGAAGCAAGGAGGACCCGGATGAAGGTTCACGCTAACGCCGCTCTCGGACCGGCGGGAAGGCTCG
>DASZUH010000033.1:0-9407 GCA_035547715.1 Solirubrobacterales bacterium | reverse complement strand
CTGCCAGGGCCGCCACGAGACGCCCGGGACGCATCTCGGACGGGCGGAGCGCCCCGCGAAGCCCGGCAGGCCGCCAAACGCCACCTCGGACGGCCACCCCGGCCGCCCCCGTCACGAAACGCGCCGGCTCAGCCGTTCGATCAGGTGGCCGCGGCCCTCGACGAAGAGCAGGAGCCACATGTAGGGGGCGATGCTCGCGTCGAAGAGGGCGACGACGATCGAGAGGAGGAAGACGCCGGCGATGAAGATCGTGCTGATCAGCTCTTCGCGGCGGGTCGTCGCGTCGGTGGTGGTCAGCCCGGCGCGGGCGGCGTCCCACCGCATCCACTGGCCGATCAGGATGATGCCGGTCAAGTTGCCTGCGTAGAGCACGATCGCCGGGAACCGGCCGCCGTACTCGCCGAGCACCTGGCTCGAGAACGGGATCAGGACGATCCAGCCGAGGTAGAGCATGTTCAGCGCCATCAGCCGACCGTCGAATGCCTTGACGTCGCTGAAGAAGCCGTGGTGGATGACCCAGAAGCGGCCGATCACGGCGAAGCTGATCGCGTAGGCGAGCACCGCTTCGTGCTGGTTCCAGAGCGCCTGCCCCAGCCCGACTTCGACGACTTCCTTGTTGTCGACGGCGATCGCCAGGACGAGGAGCGTGATCGCGATCGAGAAGACGCCGTCGCTGAAGGCGACGATGCGCCCGAACTCGACCTCGTTGTCCTCGCGTTTCTTCAGTTCCCGTCCGCGCGCCACCCGCGGATCATTCAGATCCGCCTCGACGGAAAAGGGCCGCCTCACCGCTTGGAGAACGTGAACGCGGCACCGCTTGGGTCGTAGCGATAACCGCCGGCCACGAAGTCCTTCACCTCGACCCTGACCATGATGGAGCTGCTCGTGCCGAAAGGCAGATGCAACCTGAATCGCCGGGCGCGAATCTTGATGACCTCCCGGTGCTTCGAACCGACAGCGGTCGGCTCACACGGCCTGAACGCTTCCGCGAAGCATCGATATCGGAGGCGCCAGAATTCGAAATCCAGCGGGCGCCCGACGAGCACGTCCGGTGCCGTGACCTCGACGGAGGAATCACCGACCCGGCGGAGACCCAGGTGCACGCGACGCGGGGCGAGAGCGATGCTGGTCCTGAAGCCGAAATGCTGCGTGGAGAGGACGCCTGCTTCGGATTCCCAGACCACCGTGCCTTCGTACCTGGTGATCGGCGACAACTTTTGGACGGGTACGAAAATCGCCTCACCCGCCGGGATGTAGGTGACGCCGTGCCAATGGTCTTCGCTCGTGGCCACGCGCAGGACGACGGGCGCACCGCCCTCCGGGCCGAGCGACGCCGAGACGACCCTCGCCGAAGGGCCGAGCCCAAGCGCCCAGACGACGATCTCCGGCCCCGTTTCGGCATCCGCCGCGAGCCCGACCAGTTCCGCCGGCGTGGTCGGGCCCTCGATGGCCCGCATTTCCGGCGCCACGAGGTTCGGACCGCGTTCCGACAGGAAGTCATAGAAGCGCGGACTGCCGGTTTCCTGTAGGGAGGCCTGGCTTTCCGGCCCGAAATCGGCCCACATGCATCCCCAGGTTCCGCTTCCCGCCGGGATGCCCGGCACGTTCGACGGAAAGCCCTGATATTCGCCCCACGACAGCGCCTTCACGAGGGGGTTGAAGATCGCCGCCTGGTGGAGCGGCGCCCGGTACCAGGGGCTCTCTTCCGGCGACCAAGAGGTGGAGGGCGACGCCACGTAGTGGTTTTCCGCGGTGCAACTGGACTTGAGCAGTGATTGGTCGAGCCGCACCGGAGGAATGCCCCAGCGGGCTCGTTGACGGTTGAGATCCCGGATCGCCACGGCGGGCTTCGTGGCCCCGCCGGCGACCGGCACGCACGCGAGCACGGCCGCTGCAACCGCTGCCGCCACCGAGAGGAACCTCTGCCGAGTCCCGCCTCGGGACGAGTTCATCGATCCCACCCCATCGCTCCACCATCCTATGGGACCCACCCTTGCCCGATCCCGGCAAATCAGGGTCGGCCGAGCTTCTTCACCGCAGTCGCCATACGCGCGGGAGTCCAGACGCTCTAGCTCGGTCGGCCAGAGCACTGCTCTCGTAAAGCAGGGGTCGCGGGTTCGAATCCCGCTCCGGGCTTGTCGCCCTCCCCATCCGACGAGAGCTCGTCAGGAGGACCGGGAGACGAAGGCACTACCGTTTACACAGTGAGCGTGTGGAAGAGCGATGCCCTGCCCTGGCTGGAGAACCTCTCCCCCTCCTATTTCGCGATGGCGATGGCCACGGGCATCGTCTCGATCGGTTGCCAGCTGCTCGGCCTGCGACCGGTCGCGATCGCGTTGTTCGCCGTCAACATCGCCACCTACGTGGTCCTCTGGGTACTCGACCTCTGGCGCGTGGTGCGGTTCCCCCGGCACGTCCTGGCCGACCTTGTCAGCCACCGGCGCGGGCTCGGGTTCCTCACCATCGTGGCGGCGACCGGCGTACTCGGGGCGGAGATGGTCATCCTGTGGCACGCCTTCACGATCGCGACGATCCTCCTGGGGTTCGCCGGCGTCCTCTGGGTGGGCCTGACCTATGCGATCTTCGCCGCGCTGACGATCGACCGCGAGAAGCCCTCGCTCGCCGAGGGGATCAGCGGCACCTGGCTGCTCGCGGTCGTCGCGACCCAGTCGATCGCCGTGCTGACGGCGTTGCTCGCGGCCCACTGGGGCCAGTCCCTGCAGGCGAACTTCATCGCCCTCTCGATGTGGCTGTGGGGAGGCATGCTCTACATCTGGCTCATCTCGCTGATCTTCTACCGCTACACCTTTTTCACCCTCGAGCCCGACGATCTGACCCCGCCGTACTGGATCAACATGGGGGCGATGGCGATCTCGACGCTGGCCGGCTCACTGCTGGTCGAGAACGGTCTCCACTCCTCCTTCCTGCACCCGTTGCGGCCCTTCCTCGAGGGCTTCACCGTGCTCTACTGGGCGACCGGCACGTGGTGGATCCCGATCATCGTGATCCTCGGGGTGTGGCGGTTCGGCTACCGGCGGCTCCCCTTCGAATACGACCCGCAGTACTGGAGCGCCGTCTTCCCGCTCGGCATGTACACGGTGGCCACCTACCGGATGATCGAAGCGTTGGACCTCCACTTCCTCGACCTCGTCCCCAAGGTCTTCCTCGGCCTGGCGCTCTTCGCCTGGCTCGCGACCTTCCTCGGCCTGCTGTGGACGCTGGGACGGGGCCTGGGCAACGTCGGCCATCCCTCCGATTGACCGAGGGCAAGGATGCCGTATTTATTTACACAGGCTTGGTGTGTAAACTACATCGCGTGGAACGGAACGATGGCAAGACGAAGATCGTCGACTCGACCGGGGCGCCCGCACCCGGACCGGACCGCGACGCCGGCCGCGCCATGCCGTTGCCGGTCTGCTGTCAGGCCTGGGTCGCCGAGAGCGCCCATCTCTGGCGGCGACGGACCGCACCGTGGGGCCGTGGCCCCGAGGTCGCCGAGCATCGGTCATCCCCCGCGGCCGATCTCGATCAGCGGGACGTCGGGATCCGGATAATCGACACCGATGGACGTCCGCCTGAAGCGCGCCTATGAGCCCGCCGAGCCCGGCGACGGCTACCGGATCCTGATCGACCGCCTCTGGCCGCGCGGGGTCTCGCGCCGGGAGGCGAAGCTCGACGAGTGGGATCGGGAGCTGGCGCCGAGCGCCGAGCTGCGCCGCTGGTTCGGCCACGATCCGGACCGTTTCGAGGAGTTCCGGCGGCGCTATCTGGAGGAGCTTCGCAACCGGCGACCGGAGCTGGCCGCGCTGCGCCGGCGCGCCCGCGAAGGGACCCTCACCCTGGTCTTCGCCGCGCGAGACGCCGATCACAACGACGCCGTCGTGCTCGCCCGGGTCCTGCGCCACGGCCTGCCACGGCAGGCGGGGGGCTGAGGCCGGCCCTACCCCGAGCGCTTGGCGGCGTGGCGGCGCGTGTAGAGCTTCTCGCGCATCTCCATCGCGCCGGGATGGCCGTCGCCGGGCCATGGGGTCAGCAGGAGCAGGAGGCGGGCGTCGTCGATCGCCTCGACCCGGTGGCGTTCGCTCGGCTCGAACTCCACGAGCAGGCCCTGACCGCCGGCGACCGGCCCGTGGCTGTTTCCGGAGACCTCGATCCGTCCGCCGAGGACGAACAGGAAGGCGCGCTCGTGCACCTCGTGCTCGTCGAGGCTCTCCCCGGCCGCAAGGTCGAGGGCGATGACCCGCGCGTCCTCGCTGGAGGAGAGGATCTCCGGCAGGCGAGGCCTCAGGTTGAGGTCATCCAGTTCCCAGCTCTTCACCCGATGCTCCTTCCCGTCGCGTCAACGGCACGTACCCTCCCGGCGCCGGATCGATCCTGGCGCCGCCTCCGGTTCGCCCACGTCTGATGTGTAAACGAGAGGTTATCGCTCTCCGGTGTGGTAGAACGGGGGTTGCCTGTGTCGGATCACTCCAATCCGCTGCTCGAGGCGCACCGCTTCCTGCGGCGGGGGCCGATCTCCGAGGAGCGCTGGAGTCAGCTCGTCGCCAAGGACCGCGATTGGGAGCGCTCCTACCGCGGTCGCTGGGCGCACGACAAGGTGGTGCGCTCGACGCACGGCGTCAACTGCACCGGCTCGTGCTCCTGGAACGTCTACGTCAAGGACGGTCTGATCACCTGGGAGTCCCAGGCGGTCGACTACCCCTCGCCGGGGGCCGACATGCCCGACTACGAGCCGCGCGGGTGTCCCCGGGGCGCCTCCTTCTCCTGGTACACCTACTCGCCGCTGCGGGTCAGGTACCCCTACGTGCGGGGCAGCCTGCTGGAGATGTTCCGCGAGGCCCGCGACCGCCTGGGGGATCCGGTCGAGGCCTGGGCGGAGCTGGTCGACGATCCGGAGAAGACCCGCACCTACAAGCGGCAGCGGGGCAAAGGCGGCTTCGTCCGGGCGAGCTGGGACGAGGTGGTCGAGCTGATCGCCGCCGCGCACGTCGACACGATCCGCCGCCACGGGCCCGACCGCGTCGTCGGCTTCTCCCCGATCCCGGCGATGTCGATGGCCTCCTATGCGGCCGGCACCCGTTTCCTCTCGCTGATCGGCGGCACGATCCTCTCCTTCTACGACTGGTACGCGGACCTGCCCCCCGCCTCGCCGCAGTCCTTCGGCGACCAGACCGACGTGCCCGAGTCCGGCGACTGGTGGAACGCCGGCTACCTGATCGTCTGGGGCACCAACCTGCCGACCACCCGCACCCCGGACGCCCACTTCATGACCGAGGCCCGCTACCGCGGCCAGAAGGTCGTGGTCGTCTCGCCCGACTACGCCGAGCACACCAAGTTCGCCGACCACTGGCTGGCCGCCGAGCCGGGGACGGACGGCGCGATGGCGATGGCGATGGGCCACGTGATCCTGAAGGAGTTCTACGTCGAGCGCCAGGTCCCGTACTTCCGCGACTACGCCCGCCGCTTCACCGACCTGCCGTTGCTGGTGACCCTGCGCGAGCGCGACGGCGCCTACGTCCCCGACCGCCTCCTGCGCGCCTCCGACCTCGCCGATGGCGGCGGCGAGAGCGAGAACGCCGAGTGGAAGCCGGTGGTGCTCGACGCCCGCACCGGGCAGCCTGCCGTGCCCAACGGCTCGGTCGGCCATCGCCACGGGGAGCCGGGGAGCTGGAACCTGAAGCTCGAAGGCATCGAGCCGGTCCTCGGTCTGATCGACCGGGCCGAGGAGCGGGTCGCCGTCGACCTGCCGCGCTTCGACGTCGGCGAGGGCGGCGGCGCGGTGCGCCGCGGTGTGCCGGCGATCCGGGTCGGCGGCCGGCTGGTCACCACCGTGCTCGACCTCGCCCTCGCCAACTACGGCGTCGGCAGGCCCGGCCTGCCGGGCGAATGGCCCTCCGGCTACGAGGACCCGGAGCCTTACACGCCCGCCTGGCAGGAGTCGATCACCGGCGTGAAGGGAGAGCTGGTCGCCCGGGTCGCGCGCGAGTTCGCCCGCAACGCGGAGCGGACCGAAGGCCGCTCGATGATCGCGATGGGCGCCGGGACCAACCACTGGTTCCACTCCGATCAGGTCTACCGGACCTTCCTCGCCCTGGTCCAGCTCTGCGGCTGCGAGGGCGTGAACGGCGGCGGCTGGGCGCACTACGTCGGCCAGGAGAAGGTGCGACCGCTGTCCGGCTGGCAGACGATCGCCTTCGCCCTCGACTGGACGCGGCCGCCGCGGCAGCAGTCGGGGACGCCGTTCTTCTACCTCGCCACCAGCCAGTGGCGCTACGAGCGCAACCTCGCCTCCGACTTCTCCTCGCCGCTCGGCCGCGGACTGCTCGACGGCCGCCACATCGCCGACGTCAACGCGCTCGGCGCCCGGCTCGGCTGGCTCCCCTCCTTCCCGAGCTTCGACCGCTCGAGCCTCGACCTCGTCGAGGAGGCCGAGCGGGCCGGGGTCGAGGTCGCCGACCACGTCGTCTCCGAGCTGCGCGAGGGGCGCCTGCACTTCGCCTGCGAAGACCCCGACGCGCCGCAGAACCTCCCGCGGGTGATGACCGTGTGGCGGGCGAACATCCTCGGTTCCTCCGGCAAGGGGCACGAGTTCTTCCTCAAGCACCTGCTCGGCACGAGCGAGAACGCGGTGCAGGCCGAGGAGTCCCCGCCCGAGCTGCGCCCCCGGGACGTGACCTGGCGCGACGAGGCACCGGAAGGCAAGCTCGACCTGCTCACCACGATCGACTTCCGGATGACGAGCAACGCACTCTTCTCCGACGTCGTCCTGCCGGCCGCCACCTGGTACGAGAAGGTCGACCTCTCGAGCACCGATCTGCACCCGTTCGTCCACACCTTCAACCAGGCGGTGCCGCCGCCGTGGGAGGCGAAGACCGACTGGGATGCCTTCGCGCGGATCGCCGAGCGCTTCTCGGAGCTCGCCGAGGAGCACCTCGGCGTCCGCCGCGACGTGATCGCGGCGCCGCTCCTGCACGACAGCGCCGACGAGATCGCGCAGCCGCTGGGCGAGGTCCGCGACTGGAAGGCCGGGGAGTGCGAGCCCGTCCCCGGGCGCACGATGCCGAAGCTGATCGTGGTCGAGCGCGACTACCCCCGCACGGCGGAGAAGTGGCGGGCGCTCGGGCCGCTGGTCGAGGAGCTGGGGACGGCGGTCAAGGGCGCCAGGTGGGTCCCCGACGAGGAGGTGGCCGAGCTCGCGGTGCGCAACGGGACCGTCCGCGGCGGCGTCGCCGACGGCCGCCCGAAGCTGGAGCGGGTGGAGCACGCCTGCGAGGCCATCCTCGCCCTCTCGGGCACCACCAACGGCAGGCTCGCGGTCGAGGGGTTCCACTCGCTGGAGGAGCTGACCGGGGTCGAGCTCGCCGACCTCGCGGCGGGTCGGGGCGGCGACCGGATCGGGCTCGCCGACGCGCGGGTGCAGCCGCGCACCGTGATCACCTCCCCCGAGTGGTCGGGGATCGAGGCCCACGGCAGACGCTACGCGCCGTTCACCGTCAACGTCGAGCGCGAGAAGCCCTGGCACACGCTCTCGGGACGCATGCACCTCTACCTCGACCACGCCTGGATGCTCGAGCTGGGCGAGGGCCTGCCGACCTTCCGGCCGCCGCTCCGCCACAAGGCGCTCTACGACGGCGGCGCGGCGGACGGCGAGGCGCCCCGCGAGCTGACCCTGCGCTACCTGACCCCGCACTCGAAGTGGTCGATCCACTCCGAGTACCAGGACAACCTGCACATGCTCACCCTGTTCCGCGGCGGCGGCATGCTGTGGGTCAGCCGCGAGGACGCCGAGGCGCTCGAGATCGCCGACGGCGACTGGGTCGAGGCGCACAACAGCAACGGCGTCATCGCCTGCCGCGCCGCGGTCTCCCACCGCATCCCCGCGGGCGTCTGCATGATGTACCACTCGAAGGACAAGCACCTGAACGTGCCGCTGACCGAACGCGAAGGAAAGCGGGGCGGCACCGACAACTCGCTCACCCGGATCGTGATGAAGCCGACCCACTTCATCGGCGGCTACGCGCAGCTCTCCTTCGGCTTCAACTACTACGGGCCGACCGGCTCCCAGCGCGACGAAGTCACGGTGCTGCGCAAGCGGCGGACGGAGGTGGTGTTCGAGTGACGGTCCGGGCGCAGGTGGCGATGGTGATGAACCTCGACAAGTGCATCGGGTGTCACACCTGCTCGGTCACCTGCAAGCAGGTGTGGACGAACCGTCCCGGCGCCGAGTACGCCTGGTTCAACGACGTCGAGACCAAGCCCGGCCTCGGGTACCCCAAACGCTGGGAGGACCAGGAGCATTGGAAAGGGGGCTGGGAGCTCGACCGCAAGGGGCGGCTGCGGCTGAAGGCGGGCGGGCGGGTCAAGAAGCTCCTGACGATCTTCTCCAACCCCGACCTACCGGAGATCGACGACTACTACGAGCCCTGGACCTACGACTACGAGAAGCTGATCACGGCGCCGCTGTCCAGGCATGACCCGGTCGCCCGCGCCCGCTCGCAGCTCACCGGCAAGGCGCTCGAGGAGATCCGCTGGGGGCCGAACTGGGACGACAACCTGGCGGGCGCGCCGGAGCGGATCCACCAGGACCCGCTCACCGAGGGGATCGAGGAGCAGGTGAAGGCGACCTACGAGCAGGCCTTCATGTTCTACCTGCCGCGGATCTGCGAGCACTGCCTGAATCCCTCCTGCGTCGCCTCCTGCCCTTCCGGCGCGATGTACAAGCGCGAGGAGGACGGGATCGTCCTCGTCGACCAGGCCAAGTGCCGCGGCTGGCGCTTCTGCGTCTCCGGCTGCCCCTACAAGAAGGTGTACTTCAACCACCGCACCGGCAAGGCCGAGAAGTGCACGCTCTGTTACCCGCGGATCGAGGCCGGGCTGCCGACGATCTGCTCGGAGACCTGCGTCGGCCGCATCCGCTACATCGGCCTCGTCCTCTACGACGTCGACCGGGTCGAGGCCGCGGCCTCGGTCCCCGATCCGCAGGAACTGCTGGACGCCCAGCGCGACGTCTTCCTCGATCCCGAGGACCCCGAGGTGCGCGAGCGCGCGGCCCGCGACGGGATCCCGGATGACTGGATCGAGGCGGCGCGACGCTCGCCCGTCTACGCGCTCGCCCACCGCTACGAGGTCGCGTTGCCGCTGCATCCCGAGTTCCGCACGCTGCCGATGGTCTGGTACGTGCCGCCGCTCTCGCCGATCGTCAGCGCGCTCGAAGAGGACGGCTACGAGGCCGATCCGGACGAGGTCTTCCCGGCGATCGAGTCGATGCGGATCCCGGTCGACTACCTCGCCAACCTGCTCGCCGCGGGCGACGCCGAGCGGATCCGCGGCGTCCTGCGCCGGCTGGCGGCGATGCGCGGCCACATGCGCAAGCGCGAGGTGCTCGGCGAGCACGACGAGGCGATGCC
>DASZUH010000032.1:0-5705 GCA_035547715.1 Solirubrobacterales bacterium | reverse complement strand
GCCAGGGCCGCCACGAGACGCCCGGGACGCAACTCGGACGGCCAGCCCGGCCGCGAACCACGGGGCCGCGGACCCCGCCCCCGCGCCTATTCGCAGCTCGGCCGTTCGCCTTCCGGGAGTTCGTGGAGCTTGCCTTGGCGGTCGACGGTGAAGCCCATCGGGCTCGGGGTGTCGGGGGTGGCGACGCGTTTGCCGTCGATCTTGACCTCGACTCCGCCGTTGCCGAAGGCGGCGGTGTAGCCGCGCGAGTGGAAGGGGCCGACGGATTCGCCCGGTGCCAGGGTGGCGCCGTCGACCAGGGGCCTGCCCTTCGCGTCGAGGACGCACGCCCAGACTTCGGCGGTCGGTTCGATCGCCAGGACGACCGCAGTCGACGCGGCCGCGGTGCCCGCCCCGGCGCCGGCCGCGCCTCCCTTCCCGCCGCCCCGCGCACCGTGCCCCTTGCCGCCCTTCGCGCGCTTGCCCGCCTTGGCCCCGCCGTTGCTCGAGGCGTTCTTGCCGCTCGTCTCGTTCCCGCCACCACCCGACGCGATCAGGACGATCGCGACGACGATCGCCACGGCGAGGATGCCGGTGCCGACCCAGACGTACACCGCCTGACGTTTGCGCCGCCGCCGCAGCGCGTCGGCGCGGCGCGAGTTGGTCCGGGCGAAGGGCGAGGTCGGGGCCCCGGCCGAGCCCCCCGTCCCCCGCTGCCGCCGGTACTCCTCGACCAGCGGCTCGGGATCGACGCCGAGGAACTGCGCGTACTTGCGCACGAAGGAGCGCGCGTAGAACTCCTCCGGCAGCGCGTTCCAGTCTTCTTCCTCGATCGCGCGCAGGTAACGGGGGCGGATGCCCGTGGCGGCATGGACCTCGTCGAGGTCCACTCCACGCCGGGTCCGCGCCTCGGCAAGGGTGTCGCCGATTACACCCACGACTCAATTGTGCAAGTTCTCCGCGTAACTGTCGTTAAGTCTCGACGCCCGCACCAGCCGTCGCACGGGCCGGGGCCGTGCCGACGGGCTGCGTGGCACCGATCCCGTCGGCGGGCTCGCGGGCCGATTGGACGGTCGGCTCAGGCCCGGGCCGCAGCGCCGGCGCCGGGCGCCCGACCCCCGATTCGAGCCCGCCGCCGCGCACCACCAGGCCGCCGTCGCTGACGCCCTCGACCTCCGACATCCGCGACGGCAGCAGCCAGAAGACGCCGGCGATGCCGCCGACCGCGGTGATCCACATCGTCGCGTGAAGCCCGATCAACCCGGCGACCAGCCCGCCCGCCAGCGCCCCGATCGGGCGCACGCCCCAGTTGACGACCAGGATCGCCCCCCAGACCCGCGAGCGCAGCTGGTCCGGGATCACCGCCGCCTGGAAGGCGCCGAGGTCGACGTCGAGGACCATCACGCCGAAGCCGGAGACGAACTCGGCGAGCGTCAGGAGCACCATCGACACCCACGCCGGGCCCGGCGAGAGCGGCACCAGGAGCAGCGGCGCCGGCGCCAGCACGAAGGCGAGGACCATCACCCGGCCGAGGCCGAACCGCGCGCCCAGCCCCTTCGCCGCCGCCGAGCCGAGCACGCTGCCGAGTGCGCCGACGCCGAGCGCGACCCCGATCGCCCCCGACCCGAGCCCCATCACCCGCGTCGCGTAGAGGACGAGCAGCGCCCAGAAGGCGGTGTTGAAGACGTTGAAGGTGGCGGTGCCGAGCAGCGCCGACCCGAGCAGGGGCGTCGCGCGGATGAAGCGGGCGCCGGCGGCGAGGCCGCCTGTGTCCTCGCTCGCGACCGGCGGCTCGGGCACGTCGGCGCGGCGGACGAAGAAGGCCGAGGCGAGGAAGCTGAGGGCGTCGGCGGCGACCGCGACCGGCGCGGTCAGCGCGGCGACGAGCAGCCCGCCGAGCGCCTTGCCGCCGACCACCGCGAGCGAGCGGCTGCCGATCAGCAGCGAGTTCGCCTCGACGTACTCGCGCGGCTGCACCAGCGAGGTGAAGACGGTCTGTTCGGAGACCATGAAGAGGACGCCGAGGGTGCCGGTGAGGAAGGCGACGACGTAGAGGATCGGCATCGTCAGCACGCCGAAGGCGGCCGCGATCGGCACCACGATGAGCAGCAGGCCGCGGCCGACGTCGGCGCCGATCAGCAGCCTGCGGCGGCTGCGCCGGCGGTCGGCCCAGGCGCCGAGGTGGATCGCGAAGAAGAGGCTCGGGGCAAGCTCGACCGCCGCGAGGAGCCCCATCTGCCCGGCGTCGGCGTGGAGGGTGAGCACCGCCAGCAGCGGGATCGCGAGCAGCGCGATCTGGTCGCCGAGGAGCGAGATCGTCTGGCCCGTCCAGAAATCCCTGAACGGACGGTTCACCCGTAGGAGCCTCGGCACTTCCATCTGCCGGAAATTAGCCATGGAGGCGGGCGTTTACAACAAGATCTCTGAAACGTTTGATCTACATTTCCGCGGTTTGCGGAACCTGCGGCATCGATCTCGCGCGGCGGCGGGGCCGGATCGGCGCCTCGATCAACGGTGCTTGACCCCCTCCTGGGCGAGCGGCGCGAGGCGCGGTCCCTTCACCGGCGCGTCGCCGAGCGCCTCGTCGATCGCCACCAGGACGTCCGCCGACAACTCGATCCCCGAGGCCGCCGCGTTGGCGTGGACCTGCTCCGGCCGCGAGGCGCCGACGATCGCCGCCGCCACCTCCGCGCGGCGCAGCACCCAGGCCAGCGCCAGCTCGACCAGGCTCAGCCCCTCCCCCGCGGCGATCGGCCGCAGCCGCTCGACCGCCTCCAGGTTCGCCTCGTTCATCACGATTTTCATCGAGATGTTCATCGCGTCGTTGGCGGCGCGCGAGTCGGCAGGCGGCGCCTCGCCCGGCCTGTACTTCCCCGTCAGAAGGCCCTGGGCCAGCGGCGACCAGACGATCTGCGAGATCCCGTTGGCGGCGCCGAGCGGGAAGACCTCGGCCTCCGGCGCCTGCCAGAGCATCGAGTACTGCGGTTGCGAGGAGACGAAGAGGGCGGGGCCGGCGATGTCGAGCGCCGCCCGGATCTGCTCCGGCGTCCACTCGCTGAAGCCGAGATGACGCGCCTTCCCTTCAGCGACGACCTTCTGCAGCGCCTCGATCGTCTCCTCGATCGGCACGTCGGGATCGAAGCGGTGCGCCTGGTAGAGGTCGACGTAGTCGGTCTGCAGGCGCGCCAGCGAGGCGTCGATCTGCTTGGCGATCTGGGCGGCGGAGAGGCCGCGGTCGTCCGGATCGTCCGACATCTGCCCCCACACCTTGGTGGCGAGGATGTAGCTGTCGCGCGGCCGGCGGGAGAGGATCTCCCCCCAGGCGGTCTCGGCGGCGCCGCGACCGTAGACGTTGGCGGTGTCGAAGAAATTGATGCCGACCTCGAAGGCGGCGTCGGTGCAGGCGCGGGTCTGGTCGGCCTCGATGCCGCCCGCGTAGGTCAGCCACGATCCGAGGGCGATCTCCGATACCTCGAGGTCCGAACTGCCGAGCCGGCGATAGCGCATACGTCTCCTTCGTCTGGGGTCCGCCGAGGGTTTACCCGATCGGCGCGCTCGCCATCCCGACGGATGGCGGGATCCGGCGCGCCCGCCCGAGGCGACGGGCCGAGCCGCCCGTTCAGTAACCGACCGGATGACGGACGACGAAGCCCTTCGGGTAGGGCGGTTCGGCGTGCCAGCGGGGGCCGGTTTCGCCGGCGATGTCACCGCCGGTGTCCCAACGGAGCCCCGCGACGACCATGTAGACGTGTTCCTTGTTGGCGTAGATCGTGATCCACCTGCCCGGGCCCGGTTCGCCCCAGGTGGTGAAGGAGCCGGAGACGAGCGGCGCTTCGAGCAGTTTGCCCCCGTGCAGCGCGTAGGAGACCGAGCCGGAGCAGTCGTAGCCGGTCGAGGCCCAGGCGAGGTGCCCGCCACCCCATATATATGGGGTGGTGCGGATGTGGTTGGCGGCGGCGATCACGCGCTTGACCGCGGTCGGCGCCGAGGCCGGGGCGATCGCCTTGGTGCCGCGCATCGTCGCCTGCGCGCCGGGCACGGTGGGCGCCGGGACCGGGACGCCGCTCGGCGATTCGACCCCGGGCACTTCGGTTTCCGCGGTGGACGCGGGAATCGCCGGTGTTTCGACCGTTTCGCCCGAGTAGGTCGAGGCGAAGCCCCCCGATTCGGCGCGGGCGGCGGGCGCGAGCGCCGGCATGACGAAGGCGGCGACGGCGAGGCCGAGCACGGTCGTGAGGCGGCGGAGACTTGGTGTCACCCAGGGGTGATCGGCGGCGAGGACGCGTTTCTCAACCCCTGCACGTCGACGCCCAGATCCGAATTCCTCCTTACGCCGGAAAATTTTTCCCGGGACGTTGGGGGTGGCGACTTTTCGGCGCCCGCCACGGCAGAATCGGGGCGGTGCGCCGACTCGTCGCCCTCCTCGCCGTCCTCACGCTCTTCGCCGGGCTCGGCGCCGGGAGCGCCCAGGCCTCGCCCTGGGTGCTGACCAACCTCAACCTCGGCGACGGGGAAACGATCTTCGGGATGCACTGCGAAGCGAGCGGCTCCTGCCTCGGGGTCGGCGGCGAAGGTGTGATCATCGAATCGTCGGCGCCGACCGCGGGCGCCTCGGCCTGGTCGATCGGCCACGTCGCCCTCGGCGAAAACCTGAACGGCAACCTGCGCGGGATCGCCTGCCCGGCGTCCTCGCTCTGCATCGCCGTCGACTACAGCGGCGGCGTCTGGACGACTACGAACCCGGGGCTCGGGCCGAGCTCCTGGACGCCGGCCAAGATCCCGAAAGCGAAAGCGCTCTTCGGCATCTCCTGCACGAGCCCCGGCTTCTGCGTGCTGGTCGGCAGCGGCGGCCTCGTCTTCACCTCCTCGAACCCGACCGGCGGCGGGGCCGCCTGGACGCGGACCGTCCTGCCGACCGGCCCGCCCCTGCGCGCGGTCAGCTGCGTCGGCGGCCTCTGCGTGGCGAGCACCTTCAGCGGTGAAATCTGGACGACGACGAACCCGGCGGGCGGCGCCACGGCCTGGACCTCGCAGGGCGCGCCCGGCGGCGAAAACCCGGTCCTCGGGCTGACCTGCTGGAACGAATCGCTCTGCGTCGCCGGCAACGAAGGCAACGCGGTCGTCTCCACCGCGCCGACCGCGGGCGCGGGCGCCTGGCCCTGGGGACCGCTGCCGCGCCGCTTCCAGATCGTCGCCGCCTCCTGCCCCAGCTCGACCCTCTGCGTCCTCTCCAGCAACAACGGCGAAGTCAGTGCCTCGACCAATCCGGGCGGCGGCTGGGGCAGCTTCGTCACCGAACACCTGATCAAAGGCGTCACCAACGCCCTCTTCGGCCTCAGCTGCCCGAGCGAAACGCTCTGCGTCGCGGCGGGCAAATTCGGTCAGATGCTGACCTCGACGCAGCCCGCGGCGACCGGCCTGCCCGAACCGCCGCCGCCCCCTCCGCCGCCGACCAACCAGCTCCTCCACCGGCCGAAGAAGACGATCCACCTCGGCGTCCGCACCCCGGCGCCGACGGTCTCCTTCCGCTTCACCGGCGTCGGCGCCGGCCCCTTCTGGTATCGCTGCAGGCTCGACTCGAAGCCGGCGGCGATCTGCGCCGCGCCGCGCAAGTTCCGCGTCGGCGTCGGCAACCACACCTTCCGCTTCCGCTCCTTCGGACCGGGCGGCGGCGCCACGACCCAGCTCGTCTTCAAGTTCAAGGTGGAACGAGCGAAGCCGAAGCC
>DASZUH010000031.1:0-10541 GCA_035547715.1 Solirubrobacterales bacterium | reverse complement strand
GGCGGATGAGGATCGGTGACGTTCCCGGAGTCTTCGTCACGGGACCCGCGCACTTCGTGGAGGACCCCGCACGTCTCCCGGTGCCCGTCACGAAGCCTCATCACTCCCCGCACACCCGGCCTTCTCGGTGGCGGCCTCAACCTGCCAGGGCCGCAACCGAGAAGGCCGGGCGCACCTCGGACGGCCGCCCCCGCCCCTACTCCCACTCGATCGTCGCCGGGGGCTTCGAGCTGATGTCCAACGCGCAGCGATTCACTCCGCGGATCTCGTTGATGATCCGGTTGGAGATGCGCTCGAGGAGGTCGTAGGGGAGGCGGGCCCAGTCGGCGGTCATCGCGTCGTCGGAGGTGACGGCGCGGATCACGATCGGGTAGGCGTAGGTGCGGCCGTCGCCCTGGACGCCGACCGAGCGGACCACCGGCAGGACGCAGAAGGACTGCCAGAGGCGCCGGTACATCTCCGCCGCGCGGATCTCCTCCTGCAGGATCGCGTCGGCGGCGCGGAGGATGTCGAGCCGCTCGCGGTTGACCTCGCCGCCGACGATGCGGATCGCCAGGCCGGGACCCGGGAAGGGCTGGCGCCAGACCATCCGCTCGGGCAGCCCGAGCTCGACACCGACCGCGCGCACCTCGTCCTTGAAGAGCATCCGCAGCGGCTCGACCAGCTCGAAATCGAATTCCTCGGGCAGGCCGCCGACGTTGTGGTGGGACTTGATCGTCGCCGCGTGGTCGGAGCCGCCCGACTCGATCACGTCCGAATAGAGCGTGCCCTGCACGAGATAGCCGACGTCGTCGAGCTTCGACGCCTCCTCCTCGAAGACGCGGATGAACTCCTCGCCGATGATCTTGCGCTTGCGCTCGGGCTCGTCGACCCCGGCGAGCCTGGCGAGGAAGCGCTCCTCGGCGTCGACCGCGATCAGCGGGATACCGAACTGGGAGAACGTCTCCACCACCTGCTCGGACTCGTTCAGGCGCATCATCCCGTGGTCGACGTAGATGCAGGTCAGCCGCTCCCCCACCGCCTTGTGGACGAGCAGCGCGGCGACCGAGGAATCGACCCCGCCGGAGAGCCCGCAGATCACCCTGCCGTCGCCGACCTGGGCGCGGATCTTCTCGACCTGTTCTTCGATCACCGAGGACGCGCTCCACTGCTCGGTGCAGCCGGCGACGTCGCGCAGAAAGCGGGTGAGGATCTCGGTCCCGTAGGGGGTGTGGACGACCTCGGGGTGGAACTGGATGCCGTAGAGACCGCGGTCGGTCATCTCGTAGGCGGCCACCGGCGAGCTCGGCGACGAAGCCAGCGGGGTGAAGCCCGCGGGCGCCGCGCGGACGATGTCACGGTGGCTCATCCAGCAGCTCTGCTCCTCGGGCAGGCCGCCGAGCAGCCTGCCGCCGTCCTCGCGCAGGGTCAGTTCGGTGCGACCGAACTCGCCCGCCTCGGCGCCTTCGACCTTGCCCCCGAGCGCCAGCGCCATCGCCTGCATGCCGTAACAGATGCCGAGCAGCGGGATGTCGAGGTCGAGCAGCTGGGTCGGGAAGGCGGGGGCGCCGTCTTCGTAGACCGAGGCGGGCCCGCCGGAGAGGACCAGCGCCTTCGGCCTGCGCGCCTTGATCCGCTCGATGTCGACGTTCGCCGGCAGCAGCTCGGCGAAGACGCCGCATTCGCGGATCCGCCGCGCGATCAGCTGCGAGTACTGGCCGCCGAAGTCGAGGACCAGAACCTCCTCGGTCGCCTTCACGTCGCTCGCCGGGATCTGATCGGCAGGGACGACCGGCGACTTGCCATCGACGGAATCGACAACGGGCTCCGTCATCCCTGCCTCTCGATCATTCGCGGGCCTAGTCGTCCGAGACGGCGACGCCGGCGGCCACCGCCGCGCGGCCGTTGGAGCCCATGCCGACGTGCTGCTCGTTCTGCAGCTTCTTGCCCTCCGACATCAGCGCCGGCGCAACCATCACCTCGGCCCGTTGGAAGGAGCGGATGTCCTCGTAGCCGCAGGTGGCCATCGAGGTTTTCAGCGCCCCCATCAGGTTGAAGGTGCCGTCGTTCTCCTGGGCCGGGCCGAGCAGGATCTCTTCCATCGTCCCGTCCTGCTTGGTCGAGACGCGGGTGCCGCGCGGCAGCGAGGGATGGAACGTCGCCATGCCCCAGTGGAAGCCGCGGCCGGGCGCCTCTTTGGCGCGGGCGAGCGGCGAGCCGATCATCACCGCGTCGGCGCCCATCGCGATCGCCTTGGAGACGTCGCCACCGGTGCGCATGCCGCCGTCGGCGATCACGTTCACGTACTCGCCGGTCTCCAGCATGTGCTGCGAGCGGGCCGCCGCCACGTCGGCGATCGCCGTCGCCTGGGGGACGCCGATCCCGAGCACGCCGCGGGTGGTGCAGGCGGCGCCCGGGCCGACCCCGACGAGGACGCCGACCGCGCCGGTCCGCATCAGGTGCAGGCCGGTCGAGTAGGAGGCGCAGCCGCCGACGATCGTCGGCACCGGCACTTCGGCGATGAACTCCTTCAGGTTCAGCGGCTCGACCGTGGTCGAGACGTGCTCGGCCGAGATCACCGTGCCCTGGATGACGAGGATGTCGAGACCCGCCTCGAGCGCGACCTCGTAGTAGTCGCGCACTTTCTGCGGGGTGAGCGAGCCGCAGACGACCGCCCCCGTCGCCTTGATTTCCTCGACCCGCTTCGCGATCAGCTCCGGCTTGACCGGCTCGGCGTAGACCTCCTGCATGACCCGCGTCGCTTCGTGCTTGGGCGCCGCCGAGATCGCCTCGAGCTTCTCTTCGGCGTTCTCGAAGCGGCTCCAGATGCCCTCCAGGTTGAGGACGCCGAGGCCGCCCAGCTTGTCGGTGAGCGCCGCGGTCTGGGGCGAGACCACGCCGTCCATGGCGGAGGCGAGCAGGGGCAGGTCGAAACGGTACGGACCGAGGGTCCAGGTGATGTCGATGTCGTCAGGGTCCCGCGTGCGGCGCGAAGGAACGATCGCAACGTCGTCGAATCCGTAGGCGCGCCGCCCTTTCTTTCCGCGGCCGATTTCGATTTCCAAGGTGACCTCCAGGGCTGGCGTTGAACTAGCCAGACTACACTTCGGCCGGGACCTCCAAATCGAGCACGGAGACGCCCCCCAGCAGACGCTCGACCTGATTGCGGTCGACGGCCCCCGCGCCGAAGTGCTGGGTCGACTCGGCGCCGCAGGCGACGCCGTAGGCGAGGCACTCCTCCGCGCTCCGTCCCTCGTAGCGCGCGGCCACGTAGCCGGCGACGAACGCGTCCCCCGAGCCGACCGTCGAGACCGGCTCGAGCGGCTCGGTGTGGATCTCCAGCAGGCGCCGCTCGGAGTTCTCGCCGATCACCGCGACGCAGCCCTGCGGACGGGTGATCGCCGCCTCGGTGGCGCCCAGGCGGACGATCTCCAGCAGGCCGGTGGCGAGGTCCGATTTGTCGGCGAACTCCTGGCCGACCAGCTCCTCGGCCTCGGTCTCGTTCGGCGTCACCATCGCCGCCCCGGCCTTGACCCCGTTCAGCATCGCCTCGCCCTCGGCGTCGAGGACGACCGGGACGCCGCGCCGACGCAGGTCGTCGATCAGCCGCGCGTAGAGGTCGTCCCCGGCCCCCGGCGGCAGCGACCCCGCCAGGACGCAGATCCTGGTGCCGCCGGCGAGGTAGCCGATGCGCTCGAAGAGCCGCTTGGTCTCCTCGGCGGAGACCGCCGGCCCGCGCTCGTTGATCTCGGTCTGCTCGCCCGAGGTGGGGTCGATCACGGCCAGGTTGATGCGCGTCTCGGCGGCGATCTCGATGAAATCATTGAGCACCGACTCGACCTGCAGCTCTTCGATCACCCGCGCCCCGGAGGGGCCGCCGACGAAGCCGGTCGCGATCACCGGCCGGCCGAGCAGGTTCAGCGCCCGCGCCACGTTGATGCCCTTGCCGCCGGCCACCGTGCGGCTCTCCACCGCGCGGTGGCGGCGGCCGAGGCGGAAGTTCGGAACCGCGACGGTACGGTCGATCGCCGCGTTCAGCGTCACCGTGAGGATCACTTCTACTGCACCCGCTTTCCCCTTCGGATTCGGCGGAGGACCGCCCCGAGAAGCATCGCTGCGATCAGTATCGCGCACGCCGCTATGGCGAGGGTAACCGTATGTTCGCCGGCGAAACCTCGGGCCCTGTCGAAGCCGCCTGCCGCCGGGATATGGCGGCTCGCGAGGAGCGGCACGCTGCCGGCGACGAGGCCGTCGACGGTCACCGTGGCGGTGCCGAGCGGCGCGCCGCGGCGGATCGGCCCGGTCACCCTGGCGGGTGCCTGGACGTCGACCTCGACCTTCTGGCCCTTGCGCAGCCGCACCCGCAGCGTGTGGGCGACGAGCAGCGGCAGTTCGCCGCCGGAGTACCTGATCGCCGGGCTCGCCAGTTCTTCGCCCTTCCTGAGGGCCTTCTCCCGGTGGTACTGGCGAAACCCCCACTTGAGCAGCTCGAAGGCGTCGTCGAAGCGCGTTTCGTCGGTCGGCGCGTCGATGTCGACGGCGATCAGCCTGACCCCCTTCTTCGCCCCCGAGCCGACCATCACGTAGCCCGCCTTCCAGGTGTGCCCGGTCTTCACCCCGGTCACCCAGGGCGCGTATTCGAGCAGCTCGTCGATCGAGTGGATGTGCTCGACCGGGCGCATGCTGCGGAGCGTCGCCTGGCGCGCGTCGGCGATCTTGGCGAAGGCCGGGATCTTCAGCAGTTCCTCGGTCAGCGTCGCGAGGTCGAGGGCGCTCGAGTAGTTGGTCGGCGAGTTGAGCCCGATCGGGTTCTCGTAGTGGGTGTTGGTGAGGCCGAGCGCCGCCGCGTACCGGTTCATCTGGCCGACGAACTTCTTCACCGTGCCCGCCGCCTCGATCGCCAGCGTGTGGGCGGCGTCGCCGGCGCTCAGCATGATCAGGCCGCGGAGCAGGTCGTGGACGCTGATCCGCTGCCCTGGTCGCAGCCCCATCACCGAGTCGCCGTATTCGTATTCGAAGGGCTGCGCCCGGACGATCTTCCCCAGCGGCAGGTCCTTCATCGCGACGTAGGCGGTCATCAGCTTGGTGGTCGAGGCGATCAGGCGCCGTTCGTTGCCGGCGTGTGAGGTGAGGACCTCGCCGGTGCGGCCATCGACGAGCGCCCAGGCCTTGGCCTGCACCCGGGGGCCGGGTGCGCGGTGCCTGGCGGCCTGCCCTTCCCCCTGCCTCGGTTTCGCGCCACCCGCCACGCCCGCGACGACGAGCACGCCGAGCAGGACCGCGAGGAGGGCGCCGATCCGGCGCCGGCTCATTTCTGCAGCTTGAGGATTTCGCCCGCGATCAGCGTCTGCGGGTCGACTTCCGGATTGAGCGCCTGCAATTCGGCGACCGTGAGGCCGGTCCGATGGGCGATCGAGGTCAGCGTGTCACCGCTCTGCACTTCGTAGGTCTTCGCCTGCGTGCGCGGCTTCTTCGGCTGGGTCTTGTGCGTCTTGGCGTGCCTGGCGCCCTTGCCCTTGCCCTTGTCCGAGTTGCTGTGCAGGTCGGTGTTGGAGGCGACGACGATCACCGCGACGACGGCCGCGATCAGCGCCACGAGGGCGAGGAAGCGTGCGAACCAGGAGCGTTTTCTCTTCATCTGACCGGGCGGCGGGCGCCTCGAGACGCCCCCACAGGGGCGTGATCGTAGGGCATTTGCAGGCGAAAACCCCGCCTGCGGGTCAGGCGTCGGAGATCTCCCAGAGGGTCGCGCGCAGCTCCGCGGCCGCCGCCGCCGGATCGGGGGCGCCGGCGATCCCGCGCGAGGAGGAGACGATCGCCGCGGCCGGGCCGGGCGCGAAGGCGGCGCCGAGGAGCGCCGGGTCGCCGCCCTGGGCGCCGACCCCGGGCAGCAGGAAGACGGAGCGCGGCATCAGCTCGCGCAGGCGGGCGATGTGGCCGGGCTCGGTGGCGCCGACGACCGCGCCGAGGCCGCTGAGGCCGCCCTCGCCGAGCAGGCGCGGGGCCAGCTCGTCGACCAGGACGGCGAGGCGCTCGTGCAGTGGTGCCTCCGGCGCGGGCAGGTCCATCAGGTCGGCGGCGCCGGGGTTGCTGGTGCGGACGAGGACGAAGATCCCGGCGTCGGCCGCCGCGCAGCCCGCCACCAGCGGCTCGAGCGCGTCGCGGCCGAGCAGCGGGTTGGCGGTGAAGGCGTCGGCGCCGAGGCCCGCGACCTCGCCCCAGGGCGTCGGGGTCGAGCCGACCAGCGCCTGCGCGTAGGCGGCGGCCGTCACCGGGACGTCGCCGCGCTTGCCGTCGGCGAGGAAGATCAGGCCCGCCTCGGCCGCCGCCTCGCGGGCGGCGGCGAGCGCCTCCCAGCCCGGCGGCCCGAGCCGTTCGAAGCAGGCGAGCTGCGGCTTGACCGCGACGCAGTGGGGCCCGACGCGGGCGATCAGCTCACGGCAGTGGGCGGCGACGGCGCGCCCGGCGAGGACCGCCGGAGGGGCGTCGCCATCGGACTCGACCGCGATCCCCGGCAGTAATTTCGCGGGATCGGGGTCGAGCCCGAGGCAAACCTGACTGCGGCGCTCTTCGACGAGCGCCGTCAGCCGGTCGGCGAACTTGGAGGGCATCCGAAAATCTTCGTCGATTTTCGGATGCCCTCCTGGTCAGCCTCAGCCCTTGACTTTGGTCTTCAGCGCGGAACCGGCGCTGAAGCGCGGAACCTTGCCGCCCGGGATCGTGATCCGCTCGCCGGTGCGAGGGTTCACGCCCTGGCGCGGGCCACGCTCGGCGACGTGGAATTTGCCGAAACCGGTGAAGCTGACCTCGTCGCCCGCCGCGAGAGCGCCGGTGATCGCGTCGAGGACGGCGTCGACGGCGTCGCTTGCCGCTTTTTTGCTGCCCAGCCGGTCGTCAGATGCGAGTTGGTCCAGAAACTCAGCCTTGGTCACGTCGAGATTCCTCCTCGGGGGTTGAAGTCGAGTCGCAATCTAACAACGCCGGTCGGCGGGAAACCGCGCAGGGAGCCAAAAGTGGCCCTGAGCAGTCGATTAGGCGTCCGCGCGGGGGTGCGCTCAAGTTCCGCTGATCGAGAGCTCGGCGACCAGCAGCGGGGGGGTCGAGACCGACCCGCCGAAGGGCACCCAGCGTGCCTCGGACCCCGCCGCGGAGACCGCGCGGAGCATCGCCACGAGCTCGCCGGCGACGGTGAACTCGCGCAGCGGCTCGGCCAGGGCGCCGCCCGAGATCGCCCGCCCGGAGGCGCCGACGGAGAAGACGCCGGTGACCGGGTTGACGCCCGAGTGGAGCCCCGCGACGTCGGTGACGAAGATCCCGTCGCCGGCCTCGGCGAGCAGCTGCTCCATCGTGTGCGCGCCGGTCGCGACGATCAGGTTCGAGGCCGACACCGAGGGCAGCGAGCGGTAGCCCGACCGCGAGGCCGAGCCGGTCGAGGAGGTGCCGTCGCGGTTGGCGGTGTAGGTGTCGTAGAGGTAGCTGCGGAGCGCGCCGCCCTCGATCAGCGCGGTACGCCGGCGCGGCACGCCCTCGCCGTCGAACGGGGCCGAGGCGGCGCCCGCCGGGTCGCGGCCGTCGTCGTGGAGGGCGAAGGTGGTCGAGGCGACCTCCTCGCCGAGCCGGCCGGCGAAGGGCGAGCGGCCGCGCTGCACGGCGCGGGCGCCGAGGGCGCCGCCGATCAGGCCGGCAAAGCTGGCGGCGACGGTCGGGTCGAGAACGACCGGGCAGGAGCGCGAGGCCGGCTTGCCGGCGCCGATCATGGCGACGGCGCGCTCGGCGCCCTCGCGGCCGATCGCCTCCGGGTCGAGATCCTCGGGGCCGCGGGCGAGGCCGAAGCCGAGGCCGGTCTCGCGTCCCCCCTTCCCCGCGGCGAGCGCCTGCAGGTAGGCGAAGCAGTTGGCGGCCTCATACGAGGCGGCGATGCCGGTCGAGGAGGCGATCGCGACCTGCTCGGTCGAGTCGGCGTAGACGGCGGTCTCGACCCCGGCGACGCGCGGGTCGGCCGCGAGGGCGGTGCGCTCGACCGCCAGCGCCAGCTCGGCGACCTGGCCCGCGGTCCATTCGCGCACGCCGGGGCTGTCGAGGCCGGGCAGCGCCTCGATCTCCTGCGGCGCGGGCGGCGCCGCGAACTCGTCCTCGTCGGCGACCGCGGCCATCTCGGCGGCGCGGGCGGCGAGCGCGGTGACGCCCGCCTCGGTCAGGTCGGTGCCATAGGCGTAACCGACCCGGTGGCCGTCCCAGGCGCGGATCCCGATCCCGGTCTGGGTCGCCGCGGTGAGGCTTTCGACCTCGCCGCCGTGGACGCGCACCTCGCGGCCGGTGTCGCGAGCTGCGTAGGCCTCGGCGGCGGACGCGCCGGCCGCCAGGGCGACCTCGACGGCGCGGGCCGCGGCGGGCGAAAGCTCGGGCGCCGACAGATCGCTCACAGCTGCGTCCCTCCCACGGTCATCCTCCCGACTCTGACGTGTCCCTGGCCGGTGCCGACCGGCACTTTCTGGCCGCCCTTGCCGCAGATCCCGGTCTTGACGAAGAAGTCGTCGCCGACCGCGTCGATCGCGGCGAGCGCGTCGAGGCAGTTGCCGATCAGGGTCGCGCCGGTGCACGGCGCGGTCACCTTGCCGTTCTCGATCAGGTAGCCCTCGCTGACGCCGAAGACGAAGTCGCCGGTCGCCGGATCGACCTGGCCGCCGCCGAAGCTCACCGCGTAGAAGCCGTTCCCCGTCTCCTCGATCATCGCCGCGGGGGTCGACTCGCCGGGCGCGATGTAGGTGTTGGTCATCCGCGGCAGGGGCAGGTGGCGAAAGCTCTCGCGCCGGCCGTTGCCGGTCGAGGGGACGCCGTCGCGCTCGGCGCCGAGGTGGTCGTAGAGGTAGGAGACGAGCCGGCCGTCCTCGATCACCTGCGTCTTCTGCGTCGGCCGGCCCTCGTCGTCGATCGCGTCGGAGCCCCACTCGTTGGGCAGGCGGCCGTCGTCGTAGGCGTTCAGCAACGGCTGGGCCACCATCTCGCCGAGCTTGCCGATGTAGACCGAGGCGCCCTTGTGGATGTGGTCGATCTCGAGCCCGTGGCCGGTCATCTCGTGGAAGAGGACGCCGCCGAAGCCGCCGCCGACGACGACCGGCATCGAGCCCGAGGGCGCGGGGCGCGAGTCGAGCAGGGTCAGCGCCTTCTGCGCGGCCTGCTCGGCGATCAGCGCCGGGTCGTCTTCGAGCAGCTCGAAGCCGCGGTGGGCGCCGAGGGTCTCGGCGCCGGTCTCGACCTTGTCGCCGCGGCGGGCGACCGCCTGGGCGCCGATCCGCGTGCGGGTGCGGTCGTCGCCGGTGAAGAGGCCATCGGAGTTGGCGATCGTGACGACGCGGCGGGCCTCGGCGTAGGAGGCGGTGAACTGGGCGATCTCGTCGCCCATCCCGCGGCCGCGCTCGTCGAGCTCGCGCAGCATCTCCGCCTTACGGGCGGCCGGCACCGATTCGGGGGCGATCGCGATCGGCAGCGGTTCGACCGGGCGGGCGCGCAGCGGGCGCGGCTCGGTGCGGCCGGCGCGGAGGGCCGAGGCGGCCTCGTCGGCGGCGCGCTCGAGCTCGGCCGGCTCGAGCCCGTCGACGTGGGCGAAGTAGCTGGTGGCGCCGTCGACGACGCGGACGCCGGCGCCCTGCTCGGCGCCCGACTGGACCGACTCGATCCGCCGCTCGTCGATCGCCATGGTCAGGCCGGAGCGGCTTTCGGCGAAGACCTCGGCGAAACGGCCTCCGTGGGCGAGCGCGCGGGCGAGGACGCGCGCGGCGAGGTCCTGGTCGATCAACTCGGTCAACGTTTTCCCTTTCCGGTCAGGTCGATCACCGCGGCGGCGGCGGCGAAGAGCTCGCCGCCGGTCGAGGAGTCGGCGGGGAACTCGGCGGCGCGGCCGCCGGCGTAGTAGAGGCGGGCGAACGGCTTGCGCTGGATGCGACGGCGGCGCATGTAGGCGGCGGCCTCGTCGGCGTAGCCGGAGACGCGGTCGAGGAGGACGCGGTGCGGCTTCGGCGGCATCAGCCGGTCTCCTGGGCGAGCTCGCGCAGGGCCGAGCGCATGTCGAAGAAGGTGAGCGAGGCGAGCGCGAAGCGCTCGGTCACGGCGACGGCGGCGAAGCCCGCGTGGCGCAGCGCGAAGACCTCGCCCGCCTGGGTGGCGACGTGGATCTGCTCGACCGGCTCGTCGCCGGCGGCGTCGGCGACGGCGAAGAGCGAGACCGCCTCCTGCGCCCAGGCGGCGGCGTCGCCGGAGGCGGCGAGGACCGTGCCGTCGCCGGCGAGGATCGCGGCGCCGCGCAGATCGGGCGACATCTCGGTGAGGAAATTGAGCGCCGCCTCGGCGGACGCCGGTGCGGGGGCTGTGGCGGCGGCGTCGGGCACTTAGGCGAAGATACCGACCGTGCCACTCGCCCGAGCTTCATGGTTCACCGTCGTCGCCGTCTGCGCGATCGCCGCGATCCTCTTCGCGATCTCCGGCTACACCGGCTACACGATCACGCTGATCGCCGTCGGCCTCGCCGCGGCGGTGAACCTGCTGCCGCCGTCCTGACCGCGGGC
>DASZUH010000030.1:0-10424 GCA_035547715.1 Solirubrobacterales bacterium | reverse complement strand
TACTTCGACGTCGACTGGTTCGAACGCAACTCGACCGAGCAGATCGCCGAGTACCTGATCGCCGACCTGACCGACGAAATCCCCGGCACCGGGGTGCGCGCCGGGTTCGTCGGCGAGGTCGCCTCCGACCTCCCCTACATCACCGCCCGCGAGGAGCGGTCGTTCCGCGCCTCCGGCCGCGCCGCCGCGCGCACCGGGGTGATGGTGTCGACGCACGCGCCGACCTTCCCGACCGCCGAGACGCAGATCGACATCCTCACCCAGGAGGGCGTCGCGCCGGAGCGGATCGTCATCGGCCACACCGACACGGTGAAGAGCCTGCAGTACTCGGTCGACCTGCTGAAGCGCGGCGTCTACATAGAGTACGACTGCATGATGGCCGTGAAATACGGCGGCGCCGTCGCCGAGCACGAGCTCGCACGCCGCGTCGACTACCTCCGCGAGCTGGTCGAGATGGGGTACGCCGACCGGATCCTGCTGAGCCAGGACGTCAGCCAGCGCTCCCACCAGGCGGCGCAGGGCGGGCCGGGCCTCACCTTCATCTTCGAGGAGTTCGCCGAGGCCGCGCAGGCCGCCGGGATCGAACCCGAGGTGCTCCGCACGATGAGCACCGACAACCCCCGCCGCGTCCTCTTCGGCGGCTGAGCCGGGAGCGCCGTGGCGCAGATCTCGACCCTCCCCGAGGCGGTCGCCGAGCTGGTCCGTGACGGCGACACGCTCGCGCTCGAGGGCTTCACCCACCTGATCCCGTTCGCCGCCGGCCACGAGGTGATCCGCCAGGGGCGGACCGACCTGACCCTGGTGCGGATGACGCCGGACCTGCTCTACGATCAGATGATCGGCATGGGCTGCGCTGGCGGACTCGTCTTCTCCTACGGCGGCAACCCCGGCGTCGGCTCGCTGCACCGCTTCCGCGACGCGATCGAGAACGACTGGCCCCACCCGCTCAAGGTCGAAGAGCACTCCCACGCCGGGATGGCCAACCGCTACGCGGCGACCGCGGCGGGGCTGCCGATGGCGGTGATGCGCGGCTACCTCGGCACCGACCTGATGGAGCGCACGCGGGTGGAGGAGATCGAGTGCCCGTTCACCGGCGAGAAGCTGGTCGCGGTGCCGGCGCTCGACCTCGACGTCGCGATCGTCCACGCCCAGGAGGCCGACCGCGCCGGCAACGTGCAGCTCTGGGGGATCCCCGGCGTGCAGAAGGAGGCGGTGCTGGGGGCGCGGCGCTCGCTGGTGACGGTCGAGCGGATCGTCGAGGAGCTGGAGCCGCGGCCGGGGGCGGTGGTCATCCCCGGCTGGGTGATCGACGCGGTCGCCGCGGCGCCCGGCGGCTCGCTGCCGTCCTACAGCCTCGGGATCACCGAGCGCGACAACGACTTCTACAAGTTCTGGGACAAGCTGAGCCGGGACCGTGACGAGTTCCGCGCCTGGATGGAGGAGAACGTGATGAACGGGGCGTGCCGATGACGACCGAGACGGCCGCCGGCGCCACCGCCGCCGAGATCCAGACGATCGCCGCCGCCCGCCTGCTCCGCGACGCGCGCTCGGTCTTCATCGGCGTCGGCCGGCCGAGCACGGCGGCGATCCTCGCCCGCGAGCTCTACAACCCCGACCTCGTGCTCGTCTACGAGTCGGGGACGATCGGGGCGAAGCCGCGCCGCATCCCGCTCTCGATCGGCGACGGCGAACTCGCCGAGACCGCCGAAGCGGTGGTCTCGGTGCCCGAGATGTTCAATTACTGGATCGGGCCGGGGCGGATCCAGGTCGCGTTTCTCGGCGCCGCCCAGGTGGACCGTCTCGGCAACCTCAACTCGACCGTGATCGGCGACTACGAGAAGCCGAAGACGCGCCTGCCGGGAGCGGGCGGCGCGCCCGAGATCGCGCTGGGCTGCCCGGAGGTCGTGGTCGTCGCCCCGCACGACAGGCGCACCTTCGTCGAGCGCCTCGACTTCCTCACCACCGTCGCCGCCCCGCGCGCGGTGATCACCGACCTCGGCCTGCTCGAGCCGGACCCGGAGACCGGGGAGCTGACCCTCACCCGCCTGCACCCGGGGGCCACCGTCGAGCAGGCGCGGGAGGCGACCGGCTGGGACCTGGCGGTGGTCGACGACCCGGGCCGCACCGAGGACCCGACCGCCGCCGAGCTCACCGCCCTCCGGGAGCTGATCGCCCGATGACCGTCTGCATTTACCCCTCCTGGGCGGGGGTATATGCAGACGCTGGGGCGCCGGCATGAGCGCCGCCTACATATATGGGGTCGTGCGCACGCCCTTCGGCCGCTATGGCGGCGCGCTGGCGAAGACGCGGCCCGACGACCTCGCCGCGGGGGCGCTGAAGGCGCTCCTCGAGCGCTCGCCCGACCTCGACGTCGAGAGGATCGACGACGTCATCCTCGGCAACGCCAACGGCGCCGGGGAGGACAACCGTGACGTCGCCCGCATGGCGGTGCTGCTCGCGGGCCTGCCGACGGGCGTCCCCGGCGCCACCGTCAACCGCCTCTGCGGCTCCTCGCTTGAGGCCGGGATCCAGGCCGCGCGGGCGATCGAGACCGGCGACGCGGAGATCGTCGTCGCGGGCGGGGTCGAGTCGATGAGCCGCGCGCCCTGGGTCCTGCCGAAGCCCGAGCGGGCCTTCCCCGCCGGCCACGAGCAGCTTTTCTCGACGACGCTCGGCTGGCGCATGGTCAACCCGAAGATGCCGGGCGAGTGGACGATCAGCCTCGGCGAATCGGCGGAGAAGCTGGCGACGATCTACGAGATCTCGCGCGAGGCCCAGGACGAGTTCGCGCTCCGCAGCCACACCCTCGCCGACATCGCCTGGGACGAGGGCCGCTTCCCCGAGGTCGTCCCCGTCCCCGGCGCCCCGCTCGAGCGCGACGAGGGGATCCGCGCCGACACCTCCCTGGAGAAGCTGGCCGGGCTGAAGCCCGCCTTCGTCGAGGGCGGCACCGTCACCGCCGGCAACTCCTCGCCGCTGAACGACGGCGCCGCGATGCTCCTGCTCGGCTCCGAGGCCGCGGCGGCGGCGATCGGCAGCGCGCCGCTCGCCCGCGTCGTCTCCCGCGGCGTCCACGGGGTCGATCCCGACGTCTTCGGCATCGCGCCGGTCGAGGCGGCGAACGTGGCCCTGGTCAAGGCCGGCCTGACCTGGGACGACATCGACGTGGTTGAGCTGAACGAGGCCTTCGCCTCGCAGAGCCTGGCCTGCCTCGCGGGCTGGCCCGACCTCGACCCGGCGAAGGTGAACATGAGCGGCGGCGCGATCGCGATCGGCCACCCGCTCGGCGCCTCCGGCGCCCGCGTCGTCGGCCGCGCCGTCACCGAGCTGCGCGAGCGCGGCGGCCGCTACGGCCTGGCCTCGCTCTGCATCGGCGTCGGCCAGGGCCTGGCGATGGTGGTCGAGGCCGAGGGATAACGGCAGCGAGAGGAGGAGGGATCGGATGGGCCACAAGCACGAAGTCGAGCGCAAGGCGGAGTTGGGGGAGAGCTCGCCGCTCTGGCGCGCGCCCGGCGAGGGACTGATCGTCGCCGGCTACCGCCGCGACCACGAGAAGGTCGACCCGCCCCACGACTTCCCCGCCTACCGCGGCACGATCTCGCGCCACCCGAAGCGCCCGCTGGTGCCGATCCCCGACGCCCTGACCGAGATCACCGGGCCGCTGCTCGGCGAAGACCGTGTCGGCGCGGCCGACTTCGACCTCACCGCCGGGATGGGCGGCGAGCCGCAAGGGCAGAAGATGGTCCTCCACGGTCGGGTCCTCGACGGCAACGGGCGCCCCGTCCGGGGCACCCTGATCGAGATCTGGCAGGCCAACGCGGCGGGCCGCTACTGGCATGCCTGGGACAACCACCCGGCGCCGCTCGACCCGCACTTCGAGGGCGTCGGCCGCTGCCTGACCGACGACCACGGCCGTTATCGCTTCGTCACGATCAAGCCGGGCTCCTATCCCTGGGGCAACCACTTCAACGCCTGGCGCCCCGCCCACATCCACGTCTCCCTCTTCGGCCGCGCCTTCGCCCAGCGGCTGGTGACGCAGATGTACTTCCCCGGCGACCCGATGTTCGACCACGACCCGATCTTCAACTCGGTGCGTGAGCCCGCGGACCGGGCGCGCCTGATCGCCGCCTTCGACTGGGAGGCGACGACGCCGGAATGGGCGCTCGGCTACCGCTTCGACATCGTCCTGCGCGGGCGCGAATCGACCCCGTTCGAGGAGCCGGGCGCGTGAGCGGCACGACGCCCCCGGGCGCGCTCCCGCCGACCCCGTCGCAGACGGTCGGGCCGTTCTTCAGCTTCGGCCTCGAATGGGAGGACGGGCCGTTCGCCGTGCCGGCGGGGACCGCGGGCGCGATCCGCGTCGAAGGCCGGCTCCTCGACGGCCGCGGCCACCCGATCCCCGACGGCCTCGTCGAGACCTGGCAGGCCGACCCCGACGGCCGCTTCGCCCACCCCGACGACCCGCGCGGCGCGGTCGCGCGGGAGGGCTTCCGCGGCTTCGCCCGCTGCCCGACCGACGACGAGGGCCGCTGGTCGGTCCTCACCCTTAAGCCCGGCGCCGTCCCCGGCCCCGGCGAGGGCCTCCAGGCCCCCCACATCGCCGTCAGCGTCTTCGCCCGCGGCCTCCTGCAGCGGCTGGTGACGCGGATCTACTTCGGCGACGAGGAGGCGGCCAACGCCGCCGACCCGGTGCTCGGGAGCCTGCGGGGCGGGGACGCGGAGCGGGCGACGTTGATCGCGGCCCCGGTCGAGGGCGGATACCGTCTCGACATCTACCTCCAGGGCCCCGATGAGACCGTTTTCTTCGCCATCTGAGGCGGGCGCGCGGAGCGGCGACGACGCCTGGCTGCGGGCGATGCTCGACTTCGAGGCGGCGCTCGCGGGGGCGCTGGCCGACGTCGGGGTGGCGAGCGCGGCGGCGGCCGAGGAGATCGAGGCAGCCTGCGCGGATGACGGCTGGGACCTCGACGCCCTCGGCGCGGGGACGGCGCGGGACGGCACCCCGGTCCCGGCGCTCCTGAAGCAGCTGCGCGGGCGGTTGTCCGACGAGGCGGCGGCGATCCTCCACCGCGGCGCGACCAGCCAGGACGTCGTCGACACGGCGGCGATGCTGGTCGCCCGGCGGGCGCTGGAGCCGCTCCTCGCCGACCTCGACGCCGCGGGCGACGCGGCGGCGGCGCTGGCCGACCGGCACCGCGGCGACCTCGCGGTGGCGCGGACCCTGTTGCAGCAGGCGCTGCCCACCACCTTCGGGCTGCGCGCGGCGGGTTGGCTCGCCGGGCTCGACGACGCGGCGGCGCGCCTCGCCGCGGTCCGCGACGGGCGCCTCGCGATCCAGCTCGGCGGCGCGGTCGGGACGCTCGCCTCGCTCGCGGGCGCGGCGCCGGGACCGAGCGACGCGCTCGGCGCCGAGGCCGCGGTCGAGGCCGGGCTCGGCACCGAGGGTCTCGCGGTCGCCGAGGAGCTGGCGCGGCGGCTCGACCTGCCCGTGCCATCGACGCCGTGGCAGACGAACCGCTCGCGCGTGGTCGAGCTGGGCGCGGCGCTCGGCCAGGCCGCGGGCGCGGCGGGCAAGGTCGGCACCGACGTCGTCCTCCTCGCCCAGACCGAGGTCGGCGAGGTCGCCGAAGGCGGCGGGGGCGGCGGCTCCTCGACCCTGCCGCAGAAGCGCAACCCGACCAGGGCGGTGACCGCCGTCGCCGCTGCCCGCCGCACCCCGGGCCTGGTCGCGACCCTCTTCGCCGCGATGCCGGGCGAGGAGGAGCGCGCCGCGGGCGCCTGGCAGGCCGAGGCCGAGACGCTCGCCGAGCTGCTCCGCCTGACCGGCGCCGCGGTCGCCGCGGTGCGCGCGCTGCTCGACGGCCTCGAGGTCTTCCCCGACCGGATGCGCGCCAACCTCGACCTCACCGCCGGCCTGGTGATGTCGGAGTCGCTGGCCGGGGCCCTCGGCGAGAGCCTCGGACGGGCGCGCGCCCAGGAGCTCGTCGGCGCCGCGGCGCGGCGCGCGCTCGCGGCGGGGGAGTCCCTCGCCGCGGCCGCCGCCGCGACGCCGGAGATCGTCGCCGAGCTCGGTGCCGACGGCATCGCCGCCGCCCTCGACCCGGCGGGCTACCTCGGCGCGAGCGACGAGCTGATCGACCGCGCCCTCGCCGCGCACCGCGAGCGGGCCGCGGCCGGCCGATGATCCCCGTCCCCGACCCCCCGGAGGCCGATCCCCGCGCATGACCGTCCCGCTCCACCACCAAGTCGAAGGGCCGGCCGACGCGCCGGCGCTCGTCCTCCTCAACTCGCTCGGCACCGACCTGCGGATGTGGGACGCGCAGGCGGCCGCGCTGCGCGACGAGCTGCGGATCGTCCGCTGCGACGCCCGTGGGCACGGCGACTCGCCCTACGCCGCGGCGCCCTGGACGCTCGCCGACCTCGGTGCCGACGTCCTGCGCCTGCTCGACCTGCTGGGGATCGAACGGGCGCACGTCGCCGGGGTCTCGCTCGGCGGCGCCACCGCGGTCTGGCTGGCGGCCAACGCGCCCGAGCGCGTCGACCGGCTCGTCCCCTGCTTCACCTCCGCGTACTTCGGCCCGCCCGACCCGTGGCTGGAGCGCGCCGCGACGGTCCGCGCCGAGGGCGTCGCCGCGGTCAGCGAGGCCGTCCTCGGGCGCTGGTTCACGGCCGCGATCGACCCCGGGCTGCGCGCGCGGATGAAGGCGATGATCGAGGCGACGCCGCCCGACGGCTACGCTGCCGCCACCGAGGTCGTCGCCCACCTCGACCTCCGCGGCGACCTGCCCGCGATCACCGCCCCGACCCTCGTCGTCGCCGGCGCCGAGGACGTCGCCACGCCGCCGGCCGCGGGCCGTGCCCTCGCCGACGGCATCCCCGGCGCCGAGTTCGTCGAGCTCCCCGGCGCCGCCCACCTCGGCAACGTCGAGCGTCCCGACGCCGTCACCGACCTGATCCGCACCCACCTCGCCAAGGAGCCCCGATGACCCCGGACAACCACGATGTTGATGGGCCGAAAACCGCTGATATAGAGGCCTTTTCGGCCCATCAACGCGAGCGGGGGATGGAGGTGCGCCGGGAAGTGCTCGGGGACGCGCACGTCGATCGGGCGGAGGCGGGGAAGGACGAGTTCACCGAGGACTTCCAGGACTTCATCACCACCTACGCCTGGGGGGACGTCTGGAGTCGGCCGGGGCTCGACCGGCGGATGCGCAGCGTCGCCACCCTCGCCGCGCTGATCTCGCTGCGGGCGGAGGGCGAGATCGGGATGCACGTCCGCGCCGCCCTCCGCAACGGGCTCACCGAGGAGGAGATCAAGGAAGTGATCCTCCACACCGCCGTCTACGCCGGCGTCCCTGCCGCCAATGCGGCCTTCCGCATCGCCCAGCAGGTCATCGCCGAAGAGACCTGACGCTCCGTTCGCTGCTTCTCGCGGTATGCGCGACAAATAGCGAACGGAGGACTCAGGGAACGCTCAGCCGCGCCGAAGGTCGGGCTTAGATCCTGGACCTACCTTCGTTGCAGTGAACGCAGCGAAGAACAACCGACGGCAGCGGGGCCTGCGAGGGGCGGCGACGATCGTCGCCGCCTGGCTGGCCGGGGGCCTCGTCGTCGTCGGTGTCCTCCTCGCCGGCGGCGCGCTCGGCGGCGGCACCGCCAAGGTGACCACGATCAAGGAGACGGCCGCGACCACCCGCGCGGTCGCCGACACCTCGAGCACCGCCGAGGACGCCGAACAGCTCTACGCCGATTCATCCCCCGGCGTGGTCGAGATCAAGGTGACGATCTCGGGCTCGGGCTCGGCCGAATCCGAAGCGGGCGGGAGCCCCTTCGGTGAACCGGGCTCGGGCGGCTACGGCGGGGAAGGGTTCGGCACCGAACCGGAATCGAGCGAATCGGAGGCGACCGGCTCCGGCTTCGAGGTCGACGAAGAAGGCACCGTCGTCACCGCGGCCCACGTGGTCGACGAAGCCTCCTCGGTCGAGGTGATCCTCAAGGACGGCACGACCCGGCAGGCCGAAGTGCTCGGCGTCGACGACGCGAGCGACCTCGCGGTGATCCGCTTCGACCCCGAAGGCGCCGAACTGCACCCGCTCGAACTCGCCGACTCCGCCGAACTGAACGTCGGCGCCGCGGTGGCCGCGATCGGCGCCCCGTTCGAATACGCCTGGAGCTTCTCGACCGGGATCGTCTCCGGCCTCGACCGCACGATCGAGGCGCCCAACGGCTTCTCCGTCGCCCACGCGATCCAGACCGACGCCGCGATCAACCCCGGCAACTCGGGCGGCCCGCTGCTCGACGCCGAAGGCAAGGTGGTCGGCGTCGTCGACCAGATCGCCACCGACGGCTCCGCCGACCAGAGCTCCGGCGTCGGCTTCGCCGTCCCGTCCTCGCTGGTCGCCGCCGAGCTCGAAGCGCTCGAGGCGGGCGAAACGGTCGAACACGCCTACCTCGGCGTCGCCACGGCGAGCACCACCGAAGGTACCGAAGGCGCGGCCGTCGCCGAAGTCGTCCAGGGCGGCCCTGCCGCGGAGGCCGGGATCAGGGCGGGTGACGTGATCACCGAATTCGACGGCGAAGGCATCACGGGCACCGAAGACCTCGTCGCCGCGATCGCCGCCCGCAAGCCCGGCGAAACCGTGACCCTGAAGGTCGAGCGCAACTCCGAATCCACCGCGGTGAAGGTGACGCTCGGCACCCAGCCCGCCGAATCGAGTACCGGCTGAGGGCCCCTTGAAAACTGACGGTCGGTTGCCTCGGCCGACGATTCGTCCAGATCGGTTTCCCCGTTCGTTGCAGGGACTTAAGGTTCGTCACCGATGCTTCGCCCCCGATGGACGGTCGCGCCCCGAGCGATCGTCCCCACGGTTCGGCGCCCTGCCCGGCGCGCCGATCTGATCGCCGGCGCCTCGCCCGGGAGCCCGGCGATCGGACCCCACTAGAGTCAGGACGTGGCCCGCTCCGTCCGACCGCCGATGACGCCTTCCTCCGTCGGGGTCAGCGAACGCATGTCCCGGGTGCGCACGCGGGACACGGCGCCGGAGCTCGAACTGCGCTCGGAGCTCCATCGGCGCGGCTTCCGCTACCGGGTCGACCGCCGCCCGTTCAAGGGCGTCCCGAGCCGCGCCGACCTCGTCTTCGGCCCGGCCAAGGTGGCCGTCTACGTCGACGGCTGCTTCTGGCACTCCTGCCCCGAGCACGGGACGATGCCGCGCTCCAACGAAGCCTTCTGGCAGGAGAAGCTGGCGCGCAACCAGGAGCGCGACGCCGCCGTGAACGAGCTGCTCGCCGCCGCGGGCTGGACCGTGGTCCGGGTGTGGGAGCACGAGGAGATCGAGGCGGCGGCGGACCGGGTCGAGGCCGCCGTGCACGAGTCGCTCGCCCGTTAGGCCGCGCAGCTGTTCCTTATCGCCGGCATTCCGGCATAAGGAACGGCTGGACGAGTGGTCGCGGCGAGGGATGCGGCCAGGGCCTCGGCGATGCGGCGGGCGAGGAGCGGCGGCACCGCGTTGCCGACCTGGCGGGCGACGCTCGACATCGCCTGATCCTCGGGGAGGACGAAGTCGTCGGGGAAGGACATCAGCCGGGCCGCCTCGCGGACCGTGATCGGCCGGTGGGCGGAAGGGTGGAGGTAGCGCCCTTTCTCGGGCTTGTAGAACTCGGTGCGGATCGTGATCGCCGGGCGGTCCCACCAGAGGCGGCCGAAGACGTCGGTCGTCCCGGTCGGCTTGTTCCGCCAGCAGCGCGGCACCAGGTGCCCGAGCCCGGCGCGGTCGAGGTTCCGCTGCATCGCGAACCGATCGCCGCCGTCGCGCGGCACGGCCTTGTAGCGGCGCACCGACTCGGGTCGCGGGTTCCGCGCCCGGTGCCAGCTCCGGCCGTCCGGCGCCGATGGCAATCCCGCGACCGCGTCGCGGAACGTCACCCAGGCTGGCTCGGTGTGGGTCGGCGCGGGCCAGGGGACCTGGCCGGCGCGGACGCCGATGACGATCGCGCGGCGGCGGCGTTGGGGGACGCCGAAATCGGCCGCGTTCAGGACGTCGGTCTCGACCGTGAACCCCAGCGCCTCGGCGCGCCTGCGGAACTCGGCGAACTCGGCGCTGCGCAGCAGCTCGGGGACGTTCTCCATCACGAAGGCGCGCGGCTCGATCGCCTCGAGCGCGCGTAGGTACTCGCGCCACAGCCCCCGCCGCTCGAAGCCGACCGCCTCCCGGTTGAGCGGCGAGAACCCCTGGCACGGCGGCCCGCCGATCACCACGTCGGCCGCCGGGAACGCCGCCACGTCCTCGATCGGCCCACAGGCCACGTGGTCGCCGAAGTTGGCCGCGTAGGTCGCCGCCGCGTCGCGATCGAACTCGACCGCGAAGACCGACCGAAACGCGCCCGAGTCCTCAAAGCCGCGGCTCATCCCGCCGCAGCCGGCG
>DASZUH010000029.1:0-3592 GCA_035547715.1 Solirubrobacterales bacterium | reverse complement strand
CAGCTGGAGCGGGCGGCAAAGGTCGTCGCGCGCCGGTCCGGAGAAGCGTGAGCGTGCTTCCGAGCTTTTCTGCCCTATATGGCAGAAAAGCTCGGAAGCACGGACGGGCGGAGGGGGCGCGGTGAACGGGGCCCTCGCGGCGGCCGCGGGCGCGATCGACCGCGCCGACCTGGTCGTGCGGCGCGGCCGCGTCCGCGACGTGATCGGGCTGATCATCGAGGCCAGTGGGCTCGAGGCGGAGGTCGGCGAGGTCTGCCTGATCGAGACCGGCCGCGACCGCGAGCCGGTGCCCGCCGAGGTCGTTGGCTTCCGCGACTCGCGCACGCTCTTGATGCCGCTCGGCGAGATGAGCGGGATCGGGCCGGGCAAGTCGGTGACCGCCGAAGGCGAGGCCTTCCGGGTGCCGGTCGGCGAGGCACTCCTCGGCCAGGTCGTCGACGCCTTCGGCCGGCCGCTCGACGGCGGCACCCTCCCTCCCACCGGCTCGCGCTCGGCCGCCGCCGACCCGCCCGAGCCGCTCGGCCGGCCGCGGATCGAGCGCCGGCTGGCGCTCGGCGTGCGGGCGCTCGACGGGTTCGTCCCCTGCGGCCAGGGTCAGCGGCTGGGGATCTTCGCCGGCTCCGGCGTCGGCAAGAGCTCCCTGCTCGGGATGATCGCCCGCTCGACCGAGGCCGACGTCAACGTGATCGCCCTGGTCGGCGAGCGCGGCCGCGAGGTGCGCGAGTTCGTCGAGCGCGATCTGGGCGGCGCGCTGGAGCGCAGCGTCGTCGTCGTCGCCACCTCCGACCAGCCCGCGCTGGTGCGGATCAAGGCGGCCTTCGCGGCGACCGCGATCGCCGAGCACTTCCGCGACCAGGGTGCCGACGTGCTGCTGATGATGGACTCGGTGACGCGCTTCGCGATGGCCCAGCGCGAGGTCGGCCTGGCGATCGGCGAGCCGCCCGCAACCCGCGGCTATACCCCGAGCGTCTTCGCGATGCTGCCGCGCCTGCTGGAGCGGGCCGGGACCAGCCCGCGGGGCTCGATCACCGGCCTCTACACGGTGCTGGTCGACGGCGACGACATGAACGAGCCGATCGCCGACGCGGTCCGTTCGATCCTCGACGGCCACATCGTCCTCAGCCGCGATCTCGCCCACGCCAACCACTACCCGGCGATCGACGTGCTGCAGAGCGTCTCCCGCCTGCAGAGCGAGATCCAGCCACCCGCCTCGCAGAAGGCGGCGGGCGAGCTGCGCAACCTGATGGCCGCCTACCGCGACAAGGAGGACCTGATCGCGATCGGCGCCTACCAGCCCGGCGGCGACCCGACCGTCGACACCGCGATCGCGATGCGCGGCGAGATCGACGCCTTCCTGCGCCAGTCGGTCGACGAGCGCTCCGACCTCGCCGAAGCCGACCGCCGCCTCGCCGAGCTGTCCGGCTCCCTGGTCCAGCCTCCGCCGCAGGACGCGGCGGAGGCTGGAGAGCCCGGGGCGGTGGGAGCGGAGCCGGCGGCGCCCGGGGCCGGGGCGTTCGGCCCGGGCTTCCAGGCGCAGCGGGTCGCGTAGCCAGGGGGTCTGGGCCTGGGGAAGCTGTCGCCCGGGGGCGCCGGGGTGCGCGGCCGGGACGTGAGGGTTCCGTGGGGAAGGTGAGGGGTTCGGCACGATCTCCGGGCTTCCGTCACGGTTCCACATCGGGCGGGGCCGCGATGCGTGTTTTCACCCTGCCATGGCAGGGTCAAAACACGCATCGTGATCTCGGCGGATGAGACTCTGTGACGTTCCCGGAGCCTTCGTCACGGGAGGCGCGCACTTCGTGGAGGACCCCGCACGTCTCCCGGCACCCGTCACGAAGCTTCATCACTCCCCACACACCCGGCCTTCTCGGTGGCGGCCCCAACCTGCCAGGGCCGCCACCGAGAAGGCCGGGCGCAGTCCGACCCCTCGCAGCGTCACAAAAGATGCGCGTCGAGTTTCAGTTGCTATGCAACGGAAACTAAACACGGAGATCCTTGACCGGGGGGAGACGGGGCAGTTCGGCTAAAGGCTCGGGGGGTTCGGGCGATTAGCGGGGCGTGACGGAACGGCCCTTCAGGTTCAGGCTCGAGCGCGTCCACGACATCCGCCGCCAGGCGGAGCGGGGGGCGCAGGAAGAGCTGGCCGGTGCGCTCGGGCGGCAGGCGACCGAGGAACGGTCGCTGGGGCAGGTCGACGCGACGATCGAGGCGGCGCGGGAGCGCTTTCGCGACGTCGCCTCGGGTGGCGGCATGGCGCGGCCGGGCAACGATCTGGCGGCGACCAACGCCTACCTGGAAAGGCTGGCGGGCCGGCGCGCGGTCGCCGTCCGCGATCTGAACGCGAGCCGCGGCGAGGTCGACCGCAAGCGGTCCGACCTCGAGCTGGCGGCGCGGGAGCGGCAGGCGCTCGACCGCCTGCGCGACCGCCGCCGGGCCGAGCACGACCGCGAGATGGCGCGCGCCGAAGGCGCCCACAACGACGAGCTGGCGCTGGCCGGCCACCGCCGGAGGCGACCGTGAACGGCGTCGAAGGCGTCGGGCCGAGCAGCGCGGGCCTCACCGCGGCGAGCCAGGCGGCGGCCCGGGTGGCCGAACTACAGACCCTGATCTCCGAGGTCGAAACCGGCGGCAAGGCCGGCAAGGGCTCCTTCGGCGCGGCGCTGGCCGAAGCGACCGCGGTCGAAGGCGGCGCCTCCCCGGCGCTCGGCGAAGCGACCGCGCTCACCGCGCCGACCACCTCCCCCCTGCCGACGACCGGCGCGCCGTCGGCGACCAGCCCGAGCGCCTACGAAGCGGGCGAAGACACCGGCTCGGTGCCGTTCGCGGCGACGATCGAAGCGGCCTGCGCCAAGTACGGCCTGAACCCCAACCTGCTCGCGGGGCTGATCGAGCAGGAGTCCCACTTCGACCCGACCGTCGGTTCCGGCGCGGGCGCCCAGGGGCTGACCGAGCTGATGCCGGAAACGGCGTCCTTCCTCGGCGTCACCGACCCCCACGACCCGACCCAGTCGATCGAAGGCGGCGCCCGCCTGCTAAGCGAAAAGCTGAGCGAATTCGGCGGCAACGTCGAACTCGCCCTCGCCGCCTACAACGCCGGTTCCGGCGCGGTCCAGCAGTACGACGGGATCCCGCCCTACCCGGAAACCGAACAGTACGTGCAGAAGGTGCTCGGCTACGCCTCGGGCTATGAAGGCGGCGGCGCCTTCGCGGGGGCGGCCCGGTGAACACGATGGGCTACACCCAGCCGCGCACCTCGCCGGCGACGATCTTCCTGCCACCCGACCCGCCGGAGTCCCCGCCGCCAGAAGCGGGGCCGCCGGACCGAGGATCCCCGTTCGCGGGGTTGCTCGAAGGCCAGACCAACGCCCGGACCGCACCTGCGGAAGGCGTCAAGAAGAAAGGGCCGCCGGCGAGGACCGCGGCCCCGGCCGAAGGGTCGCCCGCGCCGAGGCAAGGCGCCCATGACGAATCCGCGAGCGGTACCGGCGCAGCCGGGACCCCCGCCGCAGGCTCGTCGGCAGAAGCCGCGGCACAGAGTGAACCGAACGCCACGCTCATCGGGGGCGAAGCGTCGGTTGCCGCCGGGGCGACGGTT
>DASZUH010000028.1:0-9420 GCA_035547715.1 Solirubrobacterales bacterium | reverse complement strand
CCGCCCCGCCACGCCCGGGACGCACCTCGGACGGCCGCCGCGGCCTGCAGCCCGCCGGCCGCGAAGCACGGCCCGAGCGCCACACCCGGCCCTGGAATCAACCACCTATCCCCGGCCCGCGACGGCGGAGACGGAGGTCGCGACGGCTTTGATTTCTTTGGCGTTGAGGGTGCCTTCCTTGCCGAAGGCCGGCATCCCGCCGCCGCCGTTGACGACCTGGTGTTCGACCGTCGCCAGGCTGGGTTCGAGTTCGTCGAGGTCGGGGCCGACTTCTCCGGTCGCCCCGGCCGCCTTCAGCGTGTGGCAGGAGGCGCAGGTGGTGGAGAAGACCGTCTTGCCTTCGGCGACCAGCGAGGATTCGCCGCTGCGTTCTTCCCGTTGCGTTGCGGCGCCTTCGGTGGTCGTCGTTTCCGGCGAGCTCGAGCTGCCGCCCCCGCCACAGCCGGCGACGACCAGCGCGGCCGGCAGGGCGAGGACGATCACCAGCAGGATCAGGGCCTTGGACGTCTTGGTCTCGGTCATGGCTCTCCTCGGGGCTGGGACGGTCGCCTATCTATTCTCCCTCGGACTTTGCGTTTCTTGTTTGCGCTCGGGTTAACCACTCTCGTCCTCGCCGGCTGCGGCGGGGGCGGCGGCGGCACCGGGGAAAGTGGCCCCTCCGGCGGCAACGTCGACTGGCGGCACTGGGGCAACACGCCGGAGAACACGCACTTCGCCGAACTCGACCAGATCGACACCGGCAACGTCTCCAGGTTGAAGGTCGCCTGGAGCCGTCCCGAGGGCGTGGGCCAGTTCGCCTGGGAGACCTTCCCGATCGTGGTCGGGCGCACGATGTACTACGACACCGGCACCGACCAGGTCTACGCCGTCGACGCCGCCACCGGGAAGGTCCGCTGGACCTACACGCCGCAGGTCGACTTCCTCGCCGGCCCGCAGCTCGAGACCTCCGAGCCGGTCAGCCGCGGGGTCGCCTACGGCGCCGGCCGCATCTACCTGACCACCGCCGACGACCAGCTGATCGCGCTCGACGCGAAGACCGGCAGGAAGATCTGGCGGACGCAGGTCGTCGACCCGGCCCGCGGCAACACGATGAACTCGCCCGGCACCTACTGGCAGGGCGAGCTGATCGTCGGCGGCCCGGCGGGCGACGCCGGCCTGCGCGGCTTCGTCGCCGCCTACGACGCGAAGACCGGGAAGCAGCTCTGGCGCACCTTCATCGTCCCGCCGCCGGGGAAGGGCTGGAACCGCACCCCCGGCACGCACGGCGGCGGCGACGTCTGGATGCCGCCGGTCGTCGACCCGAGGAGCTCCATCGCCTACGTCTCGACCGGCAACCCGACCCCCGGCTTCACCAACGAGCAGCGTCCCGGCTGCGACCCCTACGCCGACGCCACCGTCGCGCTCGACGCCAAGACCGGCCGGATCCGCTGGACGCACACCGAGGTCTGCAACGACTCCTGGGACTACGACACCGTGCAGGCGCCGACGATCCTCGACCTCAGGCGCCCCGGCGGCGTCGCCACGCGCGCGGTCGGCGCCGCCAGCAAGTCGGGCTACTACTCGACCCTCGACGCCGTCACCGGCCACCTGATCGCCCGCTCCCCCTACATCACGCGGTACTCCCGCCCGCACCGCGTGCCGACCGTCGCGGGCACCGTCGTCTGCCCGGGGATCTTCGGCGGGATCGAGTACGGCCCCGCCTCCTACAACGCCGCCGGCCAGTCGCTCTTCCTCGCCGGCAACGACTTCTGCATGCGCTACAAGGTCGCCACCCAGGCGGTCATCGAAGAACACGCGCCGGGCGAGAACGACCTGCAGGGGACGGTCGAACAGGTGGGCCCGGCGACCGGCGTGGTCGCCGCCCTCGATCCCGCCACCGGCAAGGTCCGCTGGCGCACCAGGCTCCCGCGCCCGACCAACGGCGGCACCCTCGCCACCGCCGGCGGCCTCGTCCTGCTCGGTGACGACGACGGCTTCCTCTACGCGCTGAACGACCGCACCGGGAAGATCGTCTGGCGTCACGACCTGAGGCGCCGCGTCGGCTCGGCCCCGATCTCCTATGAAATCGACGGCGTCCAGTACGTTGCGATCGCCGCCGGCGGCTCGCTGGTCGAAGCCCGCGGCACCGCCCCGGATCGGCCCGCCCGCCTTTTCGTCTTCCGACTCCCCGGGTAACCGCGGTCAATCAGCCGAACGCGGTTCACTAAAGTCACCAGGCGATGACTGCGGACACCGCCACGATCGCGCCTCCCGGGGAGCTCGAGCCACTCTCGCCCGAGGAGTTCCAGCGCGTCGCCACCGAGATCGAGAGCGCCGTCGGCCGCATCGTGGTCGGCCAGACCGAGGCCGTGCGCGGCGCCCTGATCTGCCTGATCGCGGGCGGCCACGCGCTGCTCGAGGGCGTCCCCGGCCTCGGCAAGACGACCCTCGCCCGCGCCCTCGCCGGCGCCCTCGAACTGACCCCGAAACGGATCCAGTTCACCCCCGACCTGATGCCCGCCGACATCACCGGTACCACCGTGCTCGTCCAGGGCGCCGAGACCGAGGAGACGCGGCTGCGCTTCGAACCGGGGCCGCTCTTCGCCAACGTGGTGATCGCCGACGAGATCAACCGCGCCGCGCCGCGCACCCAGAGCGCGCTGCTCGAGGCGATGCAGGAGCACAACGTCACGGTCGCCAACCAGACCCGGCCCCTGCCCGCACCGTTCTTCGTCATCGCCACCCAGAACCCGGTCGAGATGTACGGGACCTACCCGCTGCCCGAGGCCGAGCTCGACCGCTTCTTCCTCAAGCTGCGCTTCGACTTCCCGCCGGTCTCCGAGCTGAACGAGATGGTCGGGCTGACGACGACGACCGACCACGACGCCGCCCAGGCGGCGGCCGCGCCGGTCGCCGACGCGGAGACCGTGCTGCGGATGAACGCGCTGGTCCGCTCGGTCCCGGCCGCCGCCCACGTGATCGACTACGCGAGCCGGCTCGTCGTCTCCCTGCACCCGGAGACGCCGACCGCGACCGACCGGGTCAAGCGCCTCGTCCGCATCGGCCCGAGCCCGCGCGGCGCCCAGGCGCTCGCCCTCGCCGGTCGCGTCGCAGCGCTGATCGAGGGTCGTCACAACCTCTCGATCGACGACATCCAGGCGATCGCCCTGCCCGCCCTGCGCCACCGTCTGGTGCTGACGATCGACGCCGAGCGCCAAGCCGTCTCCGCCGACGAGATCGTCAAGGAAGCGATCGAGGCGCTGCCGCGGGAGGCGTCGTAGCCGCGACGCCGAATTCGGCCCCGCCGGCCGCGTCGGACCCCGACGCGCCGCTGATCGACGGCGCCGCGCTGCGCCAGCTGGAAACGCTCTCGATCAGCGCGATCGACGCGGTCGTCACCGGCTTCGGCGGCTCGCGCTCCGGCGCCCAGCGCACCCGCGGCCTCGAATTCGTCGACTACCGGCGCTACACGCCCGGCGACGACCTGCGCTCGATCGACTGGAACGTCTACGCGCGCCTGGGCGAGATCGTCGTCAAAGCGGCGCCCGCCGAGGGCCACGTCGACCTCGCGCTGCTGCTCGACGGCAGCCGCTCGATGGACGACGGCACGCCCTCGCGGTTTCGCTACGCGCAGGAGCTCGCGGCGATGCTCGGCACCGTCGCCCTGCTCGGCTCCGACATCGTCGAGGTCCACATGCTCGCCGACGGCCGCGCCTACACCGGCGCCCGCCTCGCCGCCCCGCACCTGATCACCGAGCTGATCGAGGAGGTCGCCGAGCTGCCCCGCGGCACCCGCACCGACCTCGCCGCCGGCCTGCGCGAGTACCGTCGCCTCGCCGAGCCCGCCGACCTCGCCGTGCTCCTCACCGACGGTCTCGCCGAGCCGCGGGCGCTCCAGGAGGCCGTCACCGAGCTGTCCGGCTCGGCCCGCGGCGCCGCCCTCGTCCACCTGGTCGAATCGGAGGCGGCGATGGCGGCGCTGGAGGGCTCCTTCGAGCTCTGGGACCGCGAGACGGGGGAGACGATCGTCGTCGAGGTCACGCCGCGGGTCCGCGCCACCTACGAAGGGCGCGTGGCATCCGCCGCCGCCGAGCTGCGCGACCACTGCGCCGACCACGGCGTCACCTACGTGCGGGCGCCGACCGACGTGCCCCCGCTCGACCTCCTCTTCGGCGCCGCCCGCGACGCCCAGCTGGTCAGCCTTTGAGTTCGGGCCCGGGCGGCAGCTTCTTGCCGCCCAGCTTCAGCGCCACCACCCGCGCGCCGATTTCGCCCAGTTCTTCGGAGGCGGTCAGCGCCGCGCCCCCGACCGTCACCAGCACGTACTCGGTGCCGTCGATCGAGTAGACGACGGGCGCCGTGCCGAAGGCGAGTTTCAGGTTCCCCTGCCAGAGGTCGTCGCCGTTCTCGGCGTCGAAGGCGTAGAGGATGCCTTTCTGGTCGCCGGTGAAGACGAGGCCGCCGGCGGTCGCCGTCGCGCCGCCGTCCATCGGCGTCGGCATGTCGCGCTTCCAGAGCACTTCGCCGGTCGTCGTTTCGACCGCGGTGAAGGTCCCCGTCTTCTCGGTGCCCTTGGGGACGACGCGGTCGCCGCCGAAGGCTTTCTCCCCGTTGGCGGTCGATTCGAAGGTGACCCGGAGGACCATGCAGATGTTGACCCCGGAGACGTAGACCGCCTGCGTTTCGGGGCTGTAGGCGAGCGGCGAGTACTGCGAGCCGCCGACCGCGCCGGGGCACTCGAGCGTCCCCTTCCGCGTCGGCGGCGAGTGGTCGCGCTTCACGAACGGCACCGAGGGGAAGAGGTTCTTGCCGGTCTTCGCGTCGAGCAGGAAGAGCAGGCCGTTCTTGCCCGCCTCGGCGACGCCGCGCCGGCGGTGCCCTTCGATTTCGGCGTTGAAGAGGAGTACCGGGCTCTCGGCGTCGTAGTCCCAAAGGTCGTGCGCCTGCTCCTGGTGGTACCAGAGCAGTTCGCCGGTGTTGGCGTCGAGGGCCAGCAGCGAGTCGGTGTAGAGGTTCTTGCCCGGCCGTTTGGCGCCGACGATCACCGGCGCCGGGTTGCCCGTGCCGACGTAGAGGATCCCGGTCTTCGGGTCGACCGTCGGCGGCATGTAGATGGTGCCGCCACCGCCGCCCTTCGGCACCCAGCCGGTGCCCGCCTTGGGCACGGTGTAGAACTGCCAGAGCTTCTTGCCGGTCTTCTGGTCGTAGGCGGCGACGAAGCCGCGGACGCCGTCCTCGGAGCCCGAGTCGCCGACGTAGACCTTGCCGTCGTAGGCGGTCGGCGCCATCGACTCGTACGCCCCGGTGTGGGCGTCGGCGACGGTCGAGCTCCACAGTCGCTCGCCCGTTTTCTGACTGACCGCCTGCAGCTTGTCGTCGAAGGTGAGCAGGAAGAGCTTGCCGTTTTCGGCCGCCACGCCGCGGTTCACCGAGACGCCGTAGCCGCCGACCCCGGTCGACTGGGAGAAGTCGACTTCGGGCGTGTAGGTCCAGTTGACGTGGCCGGTCTTGCCGTCGATCGACATGATCTCGTCGGTCGAGGTGGTGACGAAGACTTCTTCGCCGATCACCAGCGGGAAGCTCTCCATCAGGAACTGGTCGGGGCCGAGGTCGGTGCTCCAGGCTTCGCCGAGATCGTCGACGTTGCCGGTGTTGATTTCGTCCTGGGTGGCGAAGCGCGTGTTGTCGCGGTCGCGGCCAAAGAGCGGCCAGTCTTCGATTTCGGGCGGCTTGGCGACGTAGGCTTCGGTGCTGCTGCCGCCCGAGCCGCAGGCCGACAGCGCGACGGCGGCCGCCAGGACGGCGAGGCCGATCAGCAGCGCTTTCAGACGCGAGGGCAGGGAACGCGAGGGCGAGGAAGGCAAGGAGAGGAATCCTATTCTGCCGGGGTCAGCGGGCTCTGCGGCGGCGCCGGATTCCGGGAGTAGCGGATGAAGTTCGCTTCGACGTTGGCGAGGCCCTGCAGGCGCAGCCCGCCGTAGATCCGGTTGCCACGTCTGACCCCGCCGAAGGAGCCGATCGCCGGGCCTTCGTAGGTGCCGCCCTTGACCGTCGCGTAGAGGACGCGGCCGCCGTTGGAGGAGAGTTCGGCGAGGTAGAGGACGAGGTTGTGGACCGGCCCGTTGAGGACCAGCACGCCGCCCGGGACCAGTGGTTTGTGTTCGTAGACTTCGCGCATGAACATCGTCAGGTGGCCTTCTTTGAAGCGCTCGCCGGCGTATTCGGCGTAGCCGCTGGAGCGGTTGGCGCCGACCGACCTGAGGAAGCGCACGCGGTACTGGCCGACGAAGCTCTCCGGTTCGCCCCAGCCGTTGCGCAGCCGTTCCGGTTCCGGACCCTTGCCCGGCCAGACCCGCGGGCGGTGGATCTTGTCCTGCACGAGGCCTGCCGCGACGGCGATGATGAAGCAGCTCAGCGCGGCGACCAGGGCCCAGCCGAGGAATTTCAGCCAGGGATGGCGGCGGCGGCCAGGCAAGGTGGATGTGGCCCGTCGAAGCTCGATGACCGAGTTGAGTTTAGGGGTTGGTTTATCATCTCCAACGTTGCAGTACCCCATCGATGAGGAGGCCTGAAATGAAGTGGACCAAGCCGGCGTTCAAGACGCTCGAGCTCGCTTCCGAGGTCACCGCTTACCGGTACACCCGGTAAGAAGGTTTCTCGAAGTTTCACGTGCGGACGCGGGGATGAGATCTCTCCCCGTCGTCCTCATGTGAAGCCTGCCGGGTAGCTCGCGAGCCCTCTCGATGCGCGTCAGGATCATCGGCTCCGCCGCGGGCGGCGGATTCCCCCAGTGGAACTGCAACTGCCCCGTCTGCGCCGCGGGCCGCGATGGCCGCGCCACGCCCCGCACCCAGTCCTCGATCGTCGTCCGCTCCGGTGCGGGGCCCTGGTACCTGGTCAATGCCTCGCCGGACCTGCTGCGCCAGCTCGCCGAGCTACCGACCGACCGCTCCTCCGGCATGCGCTCCAACCCGATCGCGGGCGTCGTCCTCACCGACGGCGAGATCGACCACACCGCCGGGCTCCTCCTGCTGCGCGAGTCGAGCGCCCCGCTGCGGGTTTACTCGACCGCCGCGGTGCGCGCCGCGCTGACCGGGCGCTACCCGCTCTTGACGATGCTCGAGCACTACTGCGGGGTCGATTGGCGCGAGCTGCGGGCGGGCGAGGCGACGCCGCTGGAGGGCTCCTCGCTCACGGTCGATGTCTTCCCGACCGGCGGCGACGCGCCCCTCTACATGGGCGACGCACCCGGGCCCTCGGCGATCGGCCTGACGATCCGCGATGCCGACGCGGGCGGGACGCTCGTCTACGTGCCCGCGATCGAGGAGCTCGACGAGACCGTCTCGGCGCGGCTCGCCGAGGGCGACGTCGTGCTCGCCGATGGCACCTTCTTCCGCCACGACGACCTCGTCGCGCTCGGCCTCGGCGCACGCGACTCCTGGGCGATGGGCCACGCGCCGCTGACCGGCGAGGGCGGGACGCTGGACGCCCTCGCGGCGCTCGACGCGCGAGTCGCCCTCGTCCACATCAACAACACGAACCCGATCCTCCTCGAGGACTCGCCCGAGCGCTCCGAGGTCGAGGGTCGCGGCCTCGTAATCTCCTATGACGGATTGGAACTGGACGTATGACCATCACCCCGACCACCGACATCGACGCCGCCCCCTGGAGCGAGGAGGAGCTGGTCGCCGCGCTGCGCGAGCAGGGCGCCCGCTACCACGACCAGCACCCCTTCCACCAGCGGATGAACAACGGCGAACTATCGCCCGAGGAGCTGCGGCGCTGGGTCGCGAACCGCTACTACTACCAGCGCTCGATCCCGATCAAGGACGCGGCGATCCTCTCCAACTGCCCCGAGGTGGAGGTCCGCCGCGAGTGGATCAGCCGCATCTTCGACCACGACGGGGTGGAGGGCGAGTCCTCGGGCGGGATCGAGTCCTGGCTGCGCCTCGGCGAGTCGCTCGGCGTCGACCGCGACACGGTCCGCAGCGAGCGGCTGGTGCTCCCCGGTGTGCGCTACTCGGTCGACGCCTACGTCAACTTCTGCCGCCAGGAACCGTGGGTCTTCGCGGTCGCCTCCTCGCTCACCGAGCTGTTCGGCCCCGGCGCGATCAAAGTGCGGATCGGCAGGCTCGAAGAGCACTACCCGTGGATCGACCCGGCCGGGCTCGAGTACTTCCGCGCGCGGCTGACGTTGGCGCCGCGCGACGCCGAGTATGCGCTCGGCATCGTGCTCGAGCGCTGCCGCACCCGCGCCGACCAGGAGCGCGCGGTGGCCGCCCTCTCCTTCAAGTGCGATCTGCTCTGGGCGCAGCTCGACGCGATCGACCGCGGCGACACGCGGCCGACACCCGAGCTCTGATCGCGATGGCCCTGGAGTTCACCCGGCCGACGCTCGCCACCGGGGTCCGCCTCCGCCACGACAAGGTCCGCGACCAGCACGTGCTGCTCTTCCCCGAGGGCGCGCTGGTGCTGAACGAGACCGCGATCGAGGTGCTCGAGCTCTGCGACGGCGAGCGTACGCTCGACGACATCGCCGCGGTGCTGAGCGAGCGCTACGAAGGGGCCGACGTCAAGGACGACGTCGCCGAGTTGCTGGCCGGGATCGGCGAGCGCGGGCTGGTGGTCGAGGCCGATGCCTGAGCCGGCCCCGAACCCGCTGCTCTTGATCGCCGAGCTGACCTACCGCTGCCCGCTGCACTGCCCGTACTGCTCGAACCCGACCAACATCGGCGCCGGCAAATACCAGGACGAGCTGCCCGCCGAGGACTGGCAGCGCGTCCTCCGCGAAGCCGCCGACCTCGGCGTGCTGCAGTTGGCGCTGACCGGCGGCGAGCCGATGGCGCGCAAGGAGATCGTCGACCTGGTGGCGACCTCGACCGAGTCCGGGCTCTACTCGACCCTGGTCACCTCGGCGCTGCCGTTCCCGCGGACCCGCGTCGAGGCACTCCACGCCGCCGGGCTCGACCACGTGCAGATCAGCTTCCAGCACTCCGACCCGGCCCTCGCCGACGAGATCGGCGGTGCGATCGCCTTCGACCGCAAGGTGAAGGCGGCGGCGCTGGCGCGGGAGCTCGACTTCCCGCTCACCGTCAACGTCGTCCTCCACCGCCGCAACATCGACGACGTCGAGTCGATCATCCGCATGGCCGAGCGCCTCGGCGCGCGCCGGCTCGAGCTCGCCAACACGCAGTACCACGGCTGGGCGACCCTGAACCGCGAGGCGCTGATGCCGACCCGGGCGCAGCTCGAGCGCGGCGAGGAGGTCGTCATGCGCGAACGCGAGCGGCTCGGGCCGAAGCTCGAAATCCTCTGGGTGCTGCCCGACTACTACGAGGAGGTGCCGAAGCCGTGCATGGGCGGCTGGGCGCACGACGCGATCCTCGTGCAGCCGAACGGCGACGTCCTGCCCTGCCAGGCGGCGGCCTCGATCCCCGGCCT
>DASZUH010000027.1:0-5329 GCA_035547715.1 Solirubrobacterales bacterium | reverse complement strand
GGACCGGGCGGGACCGTGACGGAAGCGTGGAGTTCCTCCCGTCCCTGCGCCGCCTTCCCCACGAACCCCTCACGTCCCGGGCGTCTCGTGGCAAGCGGGCAACCTGCCGGGGCCGCCACGAGACGCCCGGGACGCACCTCGGACGGCCGCAGCGGCCCGGGCCGCCGCCCCACGCACCGCGGACGGCCGCCCCGCCCCCGAACCTCAGGCCCCAGGGGGCGTGGCGCTCGAATCGAGCCTTGCCGCGAGGTCGTCGAGGTTCAGTTCCTTCAGGCCCTCGCCGACCGCGTCGAGCTCGCCGGCGCAGTAGTCGACCAGGTCGCGGCCCTCTTTGCAGAGATCGAGCGTCTCGCGCAGGCCCGCCTGGCCCGAGTCGAGGCGGTCGATGATCTCCTCGAGGCGCTCGACCGCGTCCTCGTAGCTGGCGGGCGCGCCGTCAGTCACGACGATCTCCTCCGGCTCCGGCTCCGGGATCAGCAGCGGTTCGGGCGTCGACTCGTCCATCGCTGAAGCGCAGGCTAAAGCGCCCCGCGGCGGCCACGGCGGCGGCGCCGGTAAGCGGCTCGCCATCCGCGGACTCGGCGAGGGCGTAGCCGCGCTCGAGCGTGCGCTCGGGGTCGTGGGCGCGCAACGCGACCGCGGCTTTGCGGAGCGCCTCGCGGCGCTGGGAGATCGCCCGTTCGGAGGCGATGTCGAGGGCGACCCCGTGGCGCCGGCGCTCCTCGCCCGCCCGCCCGACCTGCCCCAGCGCACGCCGCCGCGCCCGTTCCAGCACGAGCCCCGCGATCCGCCGCTGCGACGCGGCCCGCTCGGCGATCCCACGTTCCGATGCCGCGCGGATCTCGCGCGTCTTCTGGTTCAGCACCGCGCGCTGCCGCTGCAAGGCCCGCGCCGGGCCCCGCGCCAGCGCGCCCAGGTGGCGCGCCCGCGCGCCGATCGCCCCGTCGGCCCCGCGCCGCAACGCCAGCACCATCCGCCCCAGCTCGCGCCGGGCCATGCCGCAGTCGAGCGGCACGACGGCCTCGGCGGCGTGGGTCGGGGTCGAGCAGCAGACCGCGGCGACGTCGTCGATCAGGGTCGAGTCGCGCTCGTGCCCGACCGCGCTGACCACCGGCACCCGCAGCATCGCCACCGTCCGGCACAGCGTCTCGTCGCAGAAGGCCCAGAGGTCGGCGAGGCTGCCGCCGCCGCGGGTGACGACGATCGCCTCGATCTCCGGCCGCGCCGCCAGGTCCTGCAGCGCCCGCGCGATCGCCGGCGCCGCGTGGCGGTCCTGCACCGGCGCGAAGGCCCAGACCACGGTCCCACCCCAGCCGCGCCGCGCCAGCCCGGCGAGCAGGTCGCGCCGCGCCGCGCCGCCCGCGGCGGTGACGACGCCGATCGTCCGCGGCAGCACCGGCCGCGCGAGCTGCTTCTGCAGCTCGAAGAGGCCCTCGCCGCGCAACTGGGTGCGGAGCGCCTCCAGCCGCGCCATCAGGTCGCCTTCGCCCGCCAGCCGCACGTGCGTCGCGCGGAAGCTGAAGCTCGGCGAGGCCGCGCCGCCACCCGGGTAGTAGTCCGGCCCGCCGGCGATCACCACCTCGGCCCCGTCGCGCAGCGCCCCCTCCGGCAGCCCGGCCCGTTCGAGGTCGTTCAGCCAGATCACGCAGGGCACCGCCCCCTCGCCGTCGCGCAGCTCGAAGTAGGCCTGCACCTTGCTCCGCCCCATCCCGGTCACCTCGCCGATCAGGAGCACCCGCGCCCGCTTGCGCATCTCCTCCTGCAGGACCTTGGCGTAGCGGCCGACCGCGAACGGCCCGGGAAGGTCGGGACCAGGGCGCGCGGCGGCGCCGAGTGAGATCCGGGACGAATCCATCGGTTCAGCCTAGAGCGGCGGCCTGACGCGGCCGGGCCGGTCCAGGCGCGTCAGCAGGCGTGCTTCCAGCGTTTCGCCCAGGACTTGAGCTCACGGATCGCCGGGCCGAGCGCCTCGCCGGTCTCGGTCAGCGAGTATGTGACCCGCACCGGGGTCCCGGCTTCGACCTCGCGCTGCACCAGGCCCTCTTCCTCGAGCTCACGCAGGCGCTGGGAAAGCAGCCGGTCCGAGAGGCCCGGGACGACCTTGCCGAGCTCGCCGAAGCGCATCGGGCCCTCGATCAGGGAGCAGAGGATGGCACCGGTCCAGCGGCGGCCGATCAGCTCGATCGCCTCGTGGAAGTCGGGGCAGACCGAATTGCATCCGGCGGCCGGAGCCTGGGTCGCCAGGGGCGCGGAATGGGCTTGGGAGGCGGCGTTCACCTTCATCGACCTTACTGAACGTCACACACCGGCCGGTCGCATTTGGATCCGATGCAAGCCGCGGTGGGTGCGTCGGCGCGCCGCTCAGCGGGTGCAGGGACCGGTCGAGACTTCGCCGCCGGAGACGTGCCGGATCGCCTCGAGCACTTCCCCGGCGGGGACCGCGAAGCCGCCCCTCGGCCCACTCGTCGTCGCCGCGAAGACGACCCCCACCACCTCGCCCTTTGTGTCCACCAGCGGCCCGCCCGAGTTGCCGCTGCGCACGTCGCCGCCGAGTGCCGTGATCGTCCGTTCGACCGGCCCGCGCCCGTAGGAGTCCTCGCTGACGGTCGAGCGCGTTTCGCCGACCCGCGCCGGGGTCACCGTGTAGGGACCGTTCTCGGGGTAGCCGAGCACCGCGGCCTCCGCCCCTTCGGCGCCCCCGTCGGCGACCCCCAGGGTCGGCAGTTGGGCGTCGACCCGAAGCAGCGCGAGGTCGTTCTCGGGTTCGTAGTAGACCGCCGTCGCGTCCAGCTCCACCCCGCTCTGCGTCGTCACCGTGGTGTCGGTCGCGCCCGCGATCACGTGCGCGTTGGTGACGATCAGGTTCGGCTGCACGACCCAGCCCGAGCCCTCGATCCCGAGCCCGCAGGCGGTGCTCAGCACCCTCACCACCGAGTCGCTCGCCGCTTCCACGTCGGGGTCCTCGGCGACCGCGGGATCGGGACGCCTGCGGGGGGTCGCCGGGCCGGTGATCGAGGGCGCCGGATCGACCCGGTCGAGCACGTTCAAGACGCCGCCGCTCGGCGGCAGCACCTGGTCGAGCTCCCGCAGGATCACCGAGTTCTGCACGTCGGCGCGCAGCTGCGTCGTCCCGGGCGCGTGCAGCGCCACCGCGCCGAAGATCCAGGCGAGCCCCAGCGCCACCGCGCCGATCAGCGCCGCCCCGCCGGCCCCGTCGGCCCGGTGCATGAAGGGACGGCGGATCAGCCGCCGCCGCAGGGCCAGCGCCATGCCCTCCAGCATCACCGCGGCCAGCGCGCCGACCAGGAGCGCCCCGATCGCGCCGCAGAGCGGCGCGTAGGGCGAATCGGAGCCTTGCGAGAGGACGACCGGTCCGAGCCGCGAGCCGAGGAAGGCGCCGACGCCGAAACCCGCCAGGGTCAGCGCCCCGACGATCAAGCCCTGCCGATAGCCCCAGAGCGCGAGGGCGAGAGTGAAGGCGACGATCGCCCAGTCGAGCACGGTCACCTACCGAATACAAGCATGCGGCGGACCGCTCGATTACCTTTCCAGCAGTGAGCGGGCAGTCTTCCGAGGTCCAGCGTCGAAGGCGACTGCTCACGCGCGCGGTCCCGCTCGGCATGGTCGCGATCGTCGCCTTCGTCGTCGGCGCCGCCACGGGCGCCCCCGGATCGCCGGAGAAGGACGCCGCCGACAACTTCGCCGAAGCCTGGCAGCACAAGAACTACGCGGCGATGTACGCGGAGCTGAACGACGCCACCAGGCAGTCGATCTCCGTCAAGGACTTCGCCGCCGACTACCGCGAGGCGCAGCACGTCGCGACGATCCGCGGCGTCCTCGCCGAATCGGCGAAGGACTCGGAATCGGTCGAAGGGCAGACGGTCGTGCCGGTGCCGCTGCGGATCAAGACCGTCGCCTTCGGCAAGGTCGAAGAAGAGCTCCTGCTGCCCTGGGCCGAAGGCGGCATCGCCTGGGCACCCTACCTCGTCTTCCCCGGCCTGAAGCCGGGCGAGAAGCTCGAAGCGCAGACCGAACTCGCGCCGCGGGCGGCGATCCTGGCCGCCGACGGCACGCCGCTCGCCGAAGGTCCGGCGGACGAACGCGAACACCCGATGGGGAGCGCCGCGATCGACGTCACCGGAGAAGTCGGCGAAGCCTCCGAAGAAGAAGAGCCGCGGCTCGCCCGACAGGGGTTCCCGCCGGAAACGCCGGTCGGGATCAGCGGCCTCGAGAAGGCGTTCAACCGCCGCCTCGCGGGCAAGCCGGGCGGCAGGCTGCTGGCCGTGCCGGCCAAGGAGGCGGCGTCCAAGGGGGCGAGCGGCAGCGGCCGGGTGCTCGCCGAATCGGCGCCGCAGGCGGGCGCCTCGCTGCGGACGACGATCGACCCGGCGCTCCAGGAAACGGCGGTCGCGGCGCTCGCCGGGCGGGCCGGCGGGGTCGCCGTCCTCGATGCCAAGACCGGCGACGTGCGCGCGCTGGCGGGCCAGGCCTTCTCCGCCCCCCAGCCGCCCGGCTCGACCTTCAAGATCATCACCACGGTCGCGGCGCTGGAAAAGGGCGTCGTCTCGCTCGACGACGAATTCGAAATCAACGACGGCATCAACGTCGGCGGCCGCTTCATCGAAAACGCCAACGGCGAGTACTGCGGCGGCACCTTCCGCCAGGCCTTCGCCGAGTCGTGCAACTCCGACTTCCTGCCGCTCGGGCCGAAGATCGGCAACCAGGAGATGGTCGAAACGGCGGAAAAATTCGGCTTCAACTCACCGCCGACGCTCTACTCGCCCGCGATCGCCAAGGAAGTCGAACCGGCCGAATCGACGATCCCGACCGAAATCGGCGAAGAAGTCGACCTCGCGGTGTCGGCGATCGGCCAGGGCGAAGTGCTGGCGACCCCGTTGCAGATGGCGAGCGTGGCCCAGACGATCGCCAACGACGGCGTGCGGATGCCGACCTCGATCGTCAAGGGCAAGAAGCTCCGCCCGACGATGAAGCCGGTGCGGGTGATGAAGAAGAAGACCGCCGACGAGCTCACCGAACTGATGGTCGGCGTCGTCAACGAAGGCACCGGGACGGCGGGGGCGATCGCCGCGGGCCAGGTGGCGGGCAAGACCGGCACCGCCGAACTCGGCCAGATCGTCGAAAGCGAAGAAGGCGAAGACCCGATCGAAGCAGTCGAAGGGGAAGAAGCGACGCCGGAGCACAAGAAGGACGCCTGGTTCTCCGCCTACGCCACGGTCGAAAAGCCGAAGCTGGCGATCGGCGTGCTGCTGATCGAAGCCGAAGCGGCGGGCGGCGAAGTCGCCGCCCCGGTTGCCTCCGAGGTTCTCTC
>DASZUH010000026.1:0-20731 GCA_035547715.1 Solirubrobacterales bacterium | reverse complement strand
GTCTCGTGGCGGCCCCTGGCAGGTTGTGGCCGCCACGAGACGCCCGGGCCGTGAGGGTTCCGTGGGGAAGGCGTCACAGGACGGGAGGAACTCCGGGCTTCCGTCACGGTCCCGCGAGGAACGTCACGGGTCCACATCGGGCGGAGGGGCGTCCGTGCACTTGTCCCCGCTCTGAGGGGGACAAGTGCACGACTGGTCACCTGTCCACCCCCGAGGGGGGACAGGTGACCAGTCGTCGTGGGCGGGATGTGGAGGTGGGAGGGAACGTGACGTCCCAGGCGTCTTCGTCACGGGACCCGCGCCTTCGTGGCCGATCATGCGCTTCTCCCCCGCGGGACGCGCACGTCCCCTGGGCACGGGTCCCGAACCCTCCACCTGAGAGACGTGCGCGTCCCGGCACGAAGACGCCCGGAGCGTCCCATGTTCCTCCGGCGTCACGGACCTCATGGAACGTCACAGTCCGTCCCGACCTCCTCATCGCGCAGATCCATCTACCGGACTTTGACCCCACCATGGTGGGGTCAAAGTCCGGTAGGCGTCATCGGCCCGGCCTCCAGGTGACCGAAGGCATGACGAACCCACACGTCCCGGGCGTCTCGTTGGATGGCGTCCCTGGGGTGAGCGCCGAGAAGTTCTACGTCACCACCCTGACGTTGAAGTTTTCCTGAGGCCTCCGGGCAGGGCGCCAGGCCCATGCCGGGTCAGCTCAGAGGGCACAGGCTGGTCGAGAGCGGCAGGCTTGGGTGCGGACCCGGCGAAGAGCCGTCGGAGCGCGCGCGGGCGGCGTCAACCCCCTGGCGTCATTCACTTCTCCGGCGACCGCGGTTCGGATGGCCGCCAATCTCGCGACCACCTCAGCCTCCATCAGTCGCCGAAGCGGGCGACGAGCCGCCCGGTCACCTGGCCTGCCTCGAGACGGTCGATCCCCGTTGCGATCTCGTCGAACCCGATCTCCGTGTAGGCCGGCTGGATCTCGCCCTTGAGCATGAGGTCGAAGACCTCCGCGATGTCCTGCACCGTGCCACCCAGCGACCCGATGATCCTCTTGCCGAGGATCGTCGCCGCGACGATCGTGAACGTGGGCTTGCCGAGACCGACCTGCACCACGGTACCGCCGCGCTTGACGGCATCGAGCGCCTTCTGGGTCGTGTCGAAGCCTGCGTAGTCGACGACCAGATCGAAGCCGGACTCGGAGCGCAGCGGGTTGGGCCCCGGCTCGACCGCCCACTCCTCGGCGTCCTTCACGCAGGCCGCGACGCCGGCTTCGATGGCGAGGGGCCAGACATCCTCCTTCGTCTCGGCCACGTGCACCTCGGCTCCTGCGAGCACCGCGACCCGTGCGCCGATCTGTCCGAGGCCGCCGTAGCCGATGACGCCGACTTTCATGCCGGGCCCGGCCCTCCCCTCCTTGATCATCGCGTGGTAGCTCGTCATCCCCGCATCGGTGGCCAGGGCGGCGAGCGAGAGGTCGAGGCCTTCGGGCACGCGGACGAGGTCGGCCGCGTCGGCGACGAGGTAGTCGGCGAAGCCGCCCGGGGTGAACATGCCGAGCGGCGGTCGCTCGCCCGAGGAGCAGACGCCGACGACGTTCCCGACCTGCCAATCGCTGACACCCTCGCCGAGTGCCGTGATGATGCCGGCGTTCTCGTGGCCCTGAGTCATCGGCGTGAATGGCATCGCAGGGTAGCCGGTCGTGATGTACATCACGTCGGAGTGGCACAGGCCCGCGGCTTTCACCTGGATCAGCACCTCGTCCGGGCCGGGGGTGGGATCGGGCACCTCGTTGAGAACGAGGCGGTGCGTCGGATCAACGAATTGCCAAGCGCGCATGTCGACTTCTCCTACTCTGGATGTTTCAGCGCCGGTGCCGGCGCTCCTATTTACCTTTGGACAGGGTCCAATCGCTTCGCCGCCCGGCGATCGAGCCATGTCTCCCCGGGGTGCTCCTGACCTTCGACTGTTGCGGGCCGCCGCGCCCCGACGGCGACGGACGGTCGTCCGAGGCGGTGCCGTCACCACGAAGCTCCAGTTGCATGCAGACCCCGGCCGGGCGTCCTCAGCGGTCGTGGACGATCAGGATCGAGCGCCGACTGTGCTGGGCGACCGCCGCGGCGACGCTGCCGAGCACGACATGTTTGACGCCCGACAGGCCGCGGGAGCCGATCACGATCAGGTCCACGTTGCGTTCGTCGGCGAGCTGGGAGATGGCGCTCCAGGCCGGCCCGCCCTCGTAGGCGAGGGCCTCGGCATCGAAACCTGCCGCGCGCGCCAGCGAGGCCCCTTCCTCGGCGACCCTCTGCGCGGCCTCGTGGGCCGCGCCGAAGACGGTATCGGCGGTTTCCTCATCCATCGGAAGTCCGGTAACGCTGACGAAAGGCACCCGACCGAGCGGCTCGTAGACCGTTGCGACGAGTGCGCGTCCGCCGGGCGCCAGTCGCTTCCCGGCCACCTCGATCGCCCGCTTGGCGTGATCGGAGCCGTCGTAGGCGAGCAGGATGGAGGTGTCGGTACCTGTCATGTGGGTCACCTTCGTCGTCGGGGATCGGATGGTCGGCGGCCGGTCTCAGTGCACCGGCGCTGTCTGCCCTGCGGGTCTCTCCCCAGGACGCACGAAGAGCGCCCCGGCAGCCGCCGCCAGCGCCAGGACGGCGCCGATCAGCATCGAGGTGTGCAGGCCGATCATGAAAGCTTCGTGGCTGCCCGAGACCACCGCCGCCTGCACCTGGGCCGGGGCGCCGGGCAGGGACGGGGCAACGCCCTGCCCGACCAACTCTTTGGCACCGCCCAGTTCCGTCGCCGTCGCCGCGGGCACCCCGGCCGCGGTCAACTTGTCGAACAGCACCGAGCCGACCCGGGCGGTCAGCACCGAGCCGAGGATCGAGGTCCCCATCACGCCGCCGACCTGCATCGCGGTCGACTGCAGCCCGCTGGCGACGCCGGCGTCGTCGATCGGGGCGTTGCCGACGATCACCTCGGCGCTCGCCGTGATCACCAGGCCGAGGCCGATGCCGACCATGACGAAGGGGAGTACCAGGGACGAGGAGGAGGAGTCGGCGCCGAGGCCGGTCATCAACAACAGGGCGAGGCCGATCAGGGCGAGGCCGGCCGCGAGCGGCAGGCGCGGGCCGATCCGCCCGGTGAGCATGCCGCCGACCGGCGAGCCGACCATCATCGCGACGCTCAGCGGCACGATCTTCAGCCCCGCCTGGACCGGCGAGTAGCCGTGCACGTTCTGCAGGTAGAGGGTCATGAAGAAGAGCACCCCGTACATCCCCAGGAAGCCGATCATCACGGTGGCGGTACCGATCGAGAGCGAGCGGTCGCGGAACAGGCGCATCGGCAGCAGGGGCAGGCGGGTGCGCGACTCGACCATGGCGAAGGCGACGAGCAGGAGGATCCCGGCGATCAGGAAGCCGATCGTCCTTCCCGATGCCCAGCCCCATTCCTGGGCCTTGATCAGGCCGAAGACCAGCGCGAAGAGCCCGGCGGCGAGGAGAGCGAGGCCGGGAAGGTCGGCGGCCTGCTCGGCCCTCGAGCGACTCTCGGCGAGGACAACGCCGCCGAGCGCCAGGGCGATCGCGGCGATCGGCAGGTTGACGAAGAAGACCGACTGCCAGGAGACGTTCTCGACCAGCAGGCCGCCGACGATCGGGCCGACGGCCACCGAGACCGCGGAGGCGCCGCCCCAGATGCCGATCGCCATGTTCAGTTTCTCGGGCGGGAAGGTGCCGCGCAGGATCGCCAGGCTGTTCGGCATCAGCATTGCCCCGAAGGCTCCCTGCAGGACGCGGAACCCGATCACCCCGGTGGTCGAGCCGATCACGCCGATCCCGAGGGAGGCGAGGGCGAAGCCGGTGACGCCGACGAGGAAGATCAGACGGCGGCCGTAGCGGTCGCCGAGCTTGCCGGCGGGGATCAGCAGCACCCCGAGGGTCAGCAGATAGGCGTTGGTGATCCACTGCAGGTCCGACAGCGAGGCACCGAGGTCGGCGGCGATCCTCGGATTGGCGATCGCGACCACGGACCCGTCGAGGCCGACCATGATGATGCCGAGCGCGACGCTGATCAGGGTCAGCCAGGGGTGGCCACGACGGGTGGACTTCGGGGTTTCCGGCCCGGCCGGCCGCTGCAGCTGGGTGGTCAGATCTGCCATCGGTCTCCTCCGAGGAGTCGGGGGGCGCGGATTCCGGGGTCGACGGGAGGGACGCTCTGCGATCCGGACGGCTGCTTTCGGGATGGGGCGTCCACGATCCTTGTGAACCTAGGGGTGGCCTCGGGGCCCGCCATCGGTGGAAAGCCGAAGCATCGGTACGGTGGCGCCCCGATTCCCTCCGCGATCAGCCGGTGGTTGAGGCGGGCCGTCAGGCCGCGCCGAGACCACCAGGCAATCGAGCCGATGCTGGACCTCGCCGTTGGCCTGGCCGAACGAGGCGTCGCGATGTCGCGGTTCGACGAGATCAGCCACGCGAGCGCGCCGCCGACGCTCACCGTGACCGAGGAGTATGGACCGCACCCCCTCGCCGCCGGCCTCAGCCTGGACCCGGGTCTCGTTGATCCCTCTCCCTTCCGTTGGCGTGGATCGTCTGCTCAAGACTCGATCGTGGCCGTCTTCGTTCTTCTTGGCTTTCCTCCTCGGATCGGGGTCATTTCGCAGAATCAGTAGCGTTGCCGAGAGGTATGCCTCCAAATAAGTTCTACGTCACCACCTTGACGGCAAAGTTATTTGCCGAGGTGTGGAATGTGCTGGCGAGACCGGCGGGCCTGAAGGCGGACCCGCCAAAGAACTTTCGGAGGGCAGCGCCAGCCGCGCTAACGGGGGCTGGCGTCGTTCACTTCTCCGGCGCCGCGACCGCGATCGTGACCGATCTCTGACCTTCGAACTCGGCCTGGAAGGATGAGGCGGAGGGGGGCGAACCCAGCCCTGGTGCCACCGTCCCACGCCACCACACACCAATGGGTGTATCGTGGTGTGGATGACGAGGACGAACATCGAGATCGACGACCTCTTGGTCGACCGGGCTATGCGCCTGTACCGGCTGCCCAGCAAGCGCGAGGCGGTCGACCTGGCCCTGCGCAGGTTGGTCGGCGAGCCGATGGGCCGTGAAGAGGCCCTGGCGATGGAGGGTTCGGGCTGGGCCGGGGACCTCGAGGAGATCCGCTCGCCCGACGAAATCCCCACGCGGTGATCCTGCTCGACAGCTCCGCCTGGGTGGAGTTTCTGCGTGCGACCGGCAGTCCCGCCCACCTGCGGGTACGCTCCGCCCTCGAGGAGGAGGCCGACTTGGCGAGCACCGACGTGGTCGTGATGGAGATCCTCGCCGGCGCCCGCGACGGCGCCGACCGCGACCGGCTCAGACGTCTCCTCTACGGGCTGCGATTTCTACCGGTCGAGGGTCCGGCCGACTACGAGGCGGCCGCCGAGCTCTACCGGGCCTGTCGTCGGGCCGGTGAGACCCCGCGCAAGCTAACTGACTGCCTGATCGCCGCCGTCGCGATCCGCAACGACACGGAACTGCTCTGCAAGGACGCTGACTTCCTCACCATCGCGCGCCACGCGTCGCTGCGGCTCGCCGAGGTTTAGCCGTTCTCGACCGTCCGGTCAGGACGCCCGACGGCGCGCCCCTCTTCTTGGCTTTCCTCCTGGAATCGGGCCCCTTCGCCGAACCAGTAGCGTTCGAGAGAGGTATGGGCCCAAAGAGATTTTTCGTCACCACCCCGATCTACTACGTGAATGCCGAGCCGCACCTCGGTCACGCGTACTCGACCCTGGCCGCCGACATCCTCGCGCGGCACCACCGGCAGCGGGCGCAGGATGTCTTCTTCCTCACCGGCACCGACGAGCACGGGGAGCCGATCGAGGTGGCGGCGGCGAAGGAGGGGATCACGCCGGCAGAGCTGGTCGACCGCAACGCGGCCAAGTTCGAGGCGCTGATGCCGATCATCGACGCCACCAACGACTTCTTCATCCGCACGAGCGACCCGCGCCACGAGGCGAAGGTCGCCGAGATCATGCAGCGCGTCTACGACAACGGTTTCGTGCGCAAGGGCGCCTACGAAGGCTGGTACTGCCCCCGCTGCGCCGACTTCAAAACCGAGCGCGAGGTGGCGCCGGGGAACACCTGCCCGATCCACGAGATCCCGCTCGACTGGGTCGAAGAGGAGAACTGGTTCTTCGAGCTCTCCAGGTTCCAGGGCAGGCTCGAAGCCCTCTACGAGGAGCGGCCGGACTTCGTCGTGCCCGATTTCCGCCGTAACGAGGCGGTCGCCTTCATCAAGGGCGGGCTGGAGGACGTCTCGCTCTCGCGGCCGACCCTGAAGTGGGGCCTGGAGCTGCCCTGGGACCCGGGCCAGCGCATGTACGTCTGGTTCGACGCCCTCCTCAACTACGTCACCGCGCTCACCTTCGCCCGCCCCGGCGAGGACCTGACCGAGCGCTACTGGCCCGCCGACCTGCACGTGATGGCGAAGGACATCCTCAAGTTCCACGCCGTCATCTGGCCCGCCCTCTGCATGGCCGCGGGGCTCGAGCCGCCGCACCGCATGGTCATCCACGGCTACCTGCTGATGGGCGAGAAAAAGATGTCGAAGAGCCTCGGCAACGTCCTTGATCCGTTCGAGGTGATCGACCGCTTCGGTGCCGACGCGCTCCGCTTCTACCTCTTCCGCGAGGTCAGCTTCGGCCAGGACGGGTCGATCTCGACCGCGGGCTTCGAGGCCCGCTACGAGACCGAGCTCGCCAACGACTACGGCAACCTCGCCAGCCGCGTGCTGGCGATGGTCGCCCGCTACCGGGACGGGGTCGTCCCCGAGGCGCAGGTCGACATGGTGCTCGCCGAGGACTTCGAAGGGGCGCTCGACCGCCTCTGCGACCTCGTCGACGGGGCCGAGCTGAGCCAGGCGCTCGAGGTCGTCTGGGCGCTGGTGCGGCGCCTCAACCGCTACGTCGAGGAGACCGCGCCGTGGGTCCTGGCCAAGGATGAGGCCGACCCCGAGCGACTCGACGAAGTCCTCTACAACCTGGTCGAGGGCCTGCGCGTCGTCACCCTGATGCTGGTGCCCTACCTGCCGACGACGGCCGACTCGCTGCTCGCGACGCTCGGCGAAGCGGGGCGCGGCCTGGCCGAGCTCGGCTCGCGCGCGGGCGGCCAGTCGGTGGAGCGGATCTCCCCGCTCTTCCCGAAGATCGAGACGCCGACGGCGTGATCGACTCCCACACGCACCTCTTCCTCTGCGAGAAGCCGACCGCCGAGTTGCTCGAGGCCGCCGCCGCGGCCGGGGTCGAGCGGATGCTGAACGTCGGCCTCGACGAGACGACCAACGCGCAGGCCATCGCCCAGGCCGAGGCCAACGAGCCGGTCTTCGCCGCGATCGGTCGCCACCCCAACTCGGCGGCGGGCTTCGACGACAAGGCGGCGGCGGCGCTGGTCGAGCTCGCCCGCGCCCACCCGAAGGTGCGGGCGATCGGCGAGACCGGCCTCGACTTCTACCGCGACACCGCCCCGCCCGAGGACCAGCGGCGCGCCTTCGCGGCGCAGGTCGAGATCGCCGCGGGGCTCGACCTGCCGCTCGTCATCCACGCCCGTGACCCCGAGGGCGAGAGCGCCGCGATCGAGGAGATCTTCGCCACCCTCGACGAGCGCGCCGACGGCGTCACCGTGATCCTCCACTGCTTCTCGGCGCCGCAGAAGGTCGGCGAGGCGAACGAGCGCGGCTGGTACGTCTCCTTCGCCGGCAACGTCACCTACCCGCGCAACGCCGACCTCCGCTTCGCCGCCGCCAAGGTGCCCGCCGACCGCATCCTGGTCGAGACCGACGCGCCGTTCCTCACCCCGCAGGTCCGCCGCCGCGAGCGCAACGAGCCCGCCAACGTGGTGGCGACCGCCGAGGTCGTCGCCGCCGAGCGCGGCGAATCGCTCGCCGACCTCGAGCGGTCGGTCGCGGCCAACGCCCGCGCGCTCTTCGGCTGGTAACCGGGCCGCCGTGGTCCGCCTCGGCCAGAACTTCCTCGCCGACCCGAACCTGCTCGCGGCGATCGTCCGCGACTCGGGGGTGGGGGAGGACGACGTCGTGCTCGAGGTCGGCGCGGGCGAAGGGGTGCTGAGCGAGCGCCTCGCGCCGCGGGTCGCCCACCTGCACACGGTCGAGATCGACCGCGGCCTCGAGGAGGCGCTGGCGCCGGTCGCGGCGCTCCCCAACGTGACGCTCCACTGGGGCGACGCGCTGAAGCTCGACCTCCGGGCGTTCGACCCGGCGCCCGACGCGATGGTCGCCAACCTGCCCTACTCGGTGGCGACGCCGGTGATCCTGAAGACGATCGAGGAGCTGCCGGGCCTCGAGACCTGGACCGTGATGGTGCAGCTGGAGATCGCCGAGCGCCTCCGCGCGCCGTTCGGCAACAGGACCTACGGGGCGCCGAGCGCGATCGCCCAGCTCGCCTGCGAGGTCGAGATCCTGCGCAAGGTCGACCCCGCCGTCTTCAGGCCGCGCCCGCGGGTCGACTCGGCGATCCTGCGGCTGCGGCGGATCGGCCCGGGGGCCGACGCGCCGACCCGCGACCTCATCCGCGCCGCCTTCGCCCACCGCCGCAAAACGCTCGCCCGCTCGCTCGAGATCGCCGGGCTGCGTGGCGTGCCACAACCGCGCGCCGCCGCCCGCGCCGCGCTCGCGGAGCTGGGCTTCCCGGAGAGCGCCCGCGCCGAGCAGCTCGCGCCCGGCGATCTCGCCGCGCTGTCGGCGGCGCTGCAGCGCCACGCTCCCTGAGACTCACCTCGGGTGGCCGTGAAAACCTTCTGCGATGCTCGTCCACGCTCCCGCCAAGCTGAACCTCGGCCTCTACCTCGGCCGGGCGCGTCCCGACGGCCTGCACGAACTCTGCTCGCTCTTCGAGCCGCTGGCCCTGGCGGACCTGCTGCGGATCGAGGAGGCCGGGCGCGACGAGGTCATCTGCCCCGGGGTCGAGGGGGAGAACCTGGCGACGCGGGCGCTGCGGGCGCTGCGGGAGCACGGCTGGGACGCGCCGCCGCTGCGGATCGAGATCGAGAAGCGGATCCCGGTCGCCGCGGGCCTCGGCGGCGGCAGTGCCGACGCGGCCGCGGTGTTGAGGCTGGGAGCGGGCCAGGTTTCCGACCTTCCGGCGATCGCGGCCGAACTGGGCGCCGACGTGCCCTCGCAGCTGCGGCCGGCGCTGGCCCTCGTCCGCGGCGCGGGGGAGAGGGTCGAGCCGCTGCCCGCCCCCGCCGAGCACGCGGCGCTCCTGCTGCCGAGCGGCGGCGGGCTCTCGACCAAGGCGGTCTTCGACGAGGCCGACCGGCTCGGGCTCGGCCGCGCGGAGTCCGCGCTCGACCAGATCGCGGCGCGCCTGCGCGCGGCGGCCGGCGCCGGCGCCTCGCCGCTCGCCTACGTCGACCTGATCGTCAACGACCTCGAGCCCGCCGCCGTCTCCCTCCGTCCCGACATCGGCGACGCCCTCGACGCGCTGCGCCGCACCGCCGCCCCGGCCGTCTTCCTCAGCGGCTCCGGCCCGACCGCCGTCGGCCTCTTCCCCTCGCTCGCCGCAGCCGAGGCCGCCGCCATGACCATCGACCGCGACGACGCGATCGTCTGCCTCGCCGGCACGGCCCCCGCATGAAGCTCCCCGGCACCCCGAGCCGGCGCAAGTGGGCGAGCCGGGCCGCGATCGTCGCCGCCATCGCGGTCGCCTACTACCTCTTCACCCAGGTCCTCGACCTCGAGTCGATCCTCGAGTCCGTCGCCAAGGCGCTCGGCCCCTGGACCTACCTTCTCGTCGGCTTCTTCGCCTTCGCCGAGACCGGCGCCTTCATCGGCCTGATCGCCCCCGGCGAGACCGTGATGCTGCTCGGCGGCGCCGTCGCCGGCCAGGGCACGATCAACCTCTACGTCCTCATCGCCCTCGCCTGGTTCTGCGCCTGCGGCGGCGACGTCGTCAGCTTCTTCCTCGGCCGCCGCCTCGGCCGCGAGTTCCTGCTCCGCCACGGCCCCCGCTTCGGCTTCGGCCATGACCGCCTCGAGCAGGTCGAGGGCTTCTTCTCCCGCCACGGCGGCAAGACGATCTTCCTCGGCCGCTTCGTCGGCTTCGTCCGCGCCTTCGCCCCCTTCATCGCCGGCTCCTCCGGCATGCGCTTCCGCCAGTTCTTCCCCTACAGCGTGCTCGGCTGCGGGATCTGGGTCAGCCTCACCGTCGTCATCGGCTACGTCTTCTCGAAGTCGATCGAAACCGCGATCGACTACGCGGGCAAAGGCGCCGTCGTCCTCGGCACGCTGATCGTGGTCGTCGTCGGCGCGGTCTGGGCGACCCGTTACCTGCGCGTCGCCGAGAACCGCCGCGAGGCGGTCCGCCGGCTGGACGACCACGCCGCGACCGCCTGGATCACCGCCTTCGCCCGCCGCCACGAGACCGGCCTGCGGCTGATCGGCGACCGCCTCACCCCGGGCGGCACCTTCGGCCTCGAATTCACCTCGCTGCTGGCGGTCCTCGCGGTCGCCCTCTTCGTCCTGATCGCCTACGCCGTCGTGATCGGCAAGGATCCCGGCCCGACCCCCGGCGACGAAACCGCGATCGAAATCGCCGAAGCCCTCCACTGCGGCTTCCTCACCGGCTTCTCCAAGGCCTTCACCTTCCTCGGCTCGGGCTGGTTCGTCTGGCCGCTGACGGCGCTCTGCGCGGCGGCCCTCGGCCGGCACGGGCGTTGGACCGAGGCCTGCGTGCTGCTCGCCGCGATGGTGCTGATCCAGGTCGGCTTCCACGAGATCAAGGCGGCGATCGACCGGCCGCGGCCGCCGCACCGGCTCGTCTCCACCCACGGCTCGTCCTTCCCCAGCGGCCACGCGGCCCACTCGGTGATCTACGTCTGGCTGGCGACGACGATCGTCGTCCGCCTGCGACCCGGGCTCCCGCGCGCGACCCTGGTCGTCGTCGCCGGGCTCGTCCTCACCGCACTGGTCGGCCTCAGCCGCGTCTACCTCTCCGTCCACTACCTGAGCGACGTCAGCGGTGGCTGGGCGCTCGGTGCCGCCTGCTTCTCGATCTGCGCGGTGGTCGGCCTCGTCGTCTCCCAATTGCGCCACAATCCGGACGGATGATCGCCTTCGGCCTCGCCAAGATCGGGCATCAGTACGTCCTCTTCGGGATTGCCGCGCTGATCTGCCTGATCACGTTCGTGACCCTGATCCTCAGCCCCGCGCTCAGCGGTGCCGGCCGGCTCTGGGAAAAGGCGGCGGCGGGCGCGCTCTCGCTGTTCGTGCTGGCGGCGCTGATCGTCGGCGGCGTCGTGATCGGGCTCGTGATCGTCAAGTACTGGCCCGAAATCCACGAATTCATCCTCGGCAACTGAGGCTGCGGCGACCGCCCGGTCGGGCGCACCGGGCCGCGTTTTCGAGGGCGGTCGGAATAATGGGACGGTGTCGACCACGTCTGAAGAGGCTCAAACCGCGGTGACTTCCGAAGATCCCACGCTCCTCGACGCGCTCTCCGAAGCGGTCGAATCGGGGGCGGGACTGCCCGCGGTCGCGCGGGCCGCGGCCCGGTTGCTCGACGCCTCGGTGGCGCTGATCGACCGCTCGAGCGCGGTGCTGGCGGTCGCCGGCGCCTCCCCCGACCAGGAGGAACGGCTGCTCTCCGGCGGCGAGGGCGTGACCGTGGTCGAGCTGCGCGTCGCCGACAACGCGGTCGGCGAGCTGCGCTACCGCGCCAAGGCGCCGGCGGCGCCCTCGATCGCCCGCATGGTGACGACGCTCCTGGCGCTCGAGCTGGAGCGCTCGCGGGCGCCCGAATGGGCGAGCGACGAGGCGGCGGGCGCCTTCGTCGGCGACGTCCTCCAGCGCCGCGTGGTCGAGCGCGCCGACATCGTCGCCCGCGGCGCCGAGCTGGGTGCCGACCTCGACCGCGGCGCCGGCGTCCTCGTCCTCCGCGCGGCGCCGCGCTCGGCGCAGACGGGGGAGTGGCGCGGCCGCGTCCTCACCCTCGCCCTGCGCGCCCTGCGCTCGCTCGCGCCCGGCAGCCTCGCCACCACAGAAGACGCCGAGGCGGCTGCCGAGGTGGCCGTGATCGTCCCCGCCGAGGATGACGAGCGGCTCGCCCGCGCCGCCGCCGGGCTCGCCCGCGAGATGGCCGACAGCCTCGCCGGCTTCCACGTCACGATCGGGCGCAGCCGCCGCTCGGCCGACCCGGTCGACCTCTACCGCGCCGGTTCCGAGGCGCGCCTCGCGGTCAACGTCGGCGAGGCCGAGGGCCGGCCGCTGCTCGCCTTCGAGGACACCGGCGCCTACCGGCTGCTCTTGCCGGCGATGAGCGACGACCCGGCCGAGCTCGAACGCTTCTACGCCGAGACGATCCAGCCGCTCGCCGACTATGACGAGCAGTACGAGACCGAGCTGGTCGCCACCGTCGAGGCCTATCTCGACAACGACGGCAACGTCGCCGCGACCGCCAAACAGCTCTTCACCCACCGCCACACGGTCCGCTACCGGCTGGAGCGCGTGCGCGAGCTCTGCGGCCACGACGTCTCCTCGACCGAGGGGCGGGAGAAGCTCGGCCTCGGCCTCAAAGCGATGCGCGTGCTCGGCATCGCCAGCCCCCGCGGTCCGGCGCTCGAGCCCGGTGCCGGCGGCGGCAAGGTCGCCCGCGCGGGCGACGACTGAGTACGCTCCCAACCCCGGTCCGGGGTGGTGTAATCGGCCAGCACGTCAGGTTTTGGTCCTGAAAGAGAGGGTTCGAGTCCTTCCCCCGGAACTGGCAGGCGTCCGCGCCACCGCATAGGGTCTCTCAAGCATGGAGTTCTCCGGAGGAACTGCCCAACTCGACCCCGAGGTGCGCGAGGGCCTGGCCCGCACCTGGCGGACGCTGCGCGGCATCGGCATCGCCGCGATCATCATCGGCTGCATCGCGATCCTGCTGCCGGAGCTCTTCAGCCTCGGCGCCGCGGTCTTCGTCGGGATCGTCCTCGTCATCGTCAGCGCCTTCCTCGCCGCCGCGGCCTTCGCCGCCCACGGCGTCGGCAGCTTCCTCGCCCGCATCGCCTGGGCGCTCCTCACCTTCGTCGTCGGCCTCTGGCTGATCCTCGAGCCCCACAACGGCACCCTCACCCTGACCCTGGTGCTCGGCATCTACTTCCTGCTGATGGGGATCATGCGGATCACCGTCGCCTTCCTCGGCCGCGGCCAACCGAACGCCGGCTGGGTCGGGCTGAGCGGGATCTGCGGCCTGGTCATCGGGATCCTCGTCCTCGCCAAGTTCCCCTCCAGCGCCGACTGGGCGATCGGCCTGCTGGTCGGCATCGACCTGATCTTCGCCGGCTGGTCGCTGATCTCGGTCGCCCAGCTCGGCAAGGAACTTTCGCGCGACGCCTGAGCGCGGCGCCGGAGTCGCCCCGCGAATATCCTGGGGAGCAGTGGCAGCTCCCCTGGTCCTGGTCATGGCGGCGGGCGAGGGAACGCGGATGCGTTCCTCGACGCCGAAGATGCTCCATCCCGTCTGCGGGCGACCGATGGTCGCCTGGCCGATCCTCGCCGCCCGCGCGGCGGGGGCGGGGCGGGTGGCGGCGATCGTCTCGCCCGGGCGCGACATCTCGGCCGGGCTGCCCGCGGGCGTGGAGACGGTCGAGCAGCCGGTCTCCGACGGCACCGGCGGCGCGATCCGCGCGGCGAGCGCCCTGGTCGAGGAGGCCGAGACGGTCCTCGTCCTCTCCGGTGACGTGCCGCTGATCTCGGCCGCGACGATCGCGGCGCTGCTGGAGGCGCACGCGGGCTCGCCGGCGGCGGCGACGATGCTGACGATCGAGCTCGACGACCCGGGCTCCTACGGGCGCGTCGTGCGCACCGGGTCGGGCGAGGTCGAGAGGGTGGTCGAGGCCAAAGCGGCGGGCGACGCCGACGCCGCCGAGCTGGCGATCCGCGAGATCAACGCCGGCACCTACGTCTTCGACGCGGCGCCCTTGGCCAGGGCCATCGCCGGCCTCTCCAACGACAACGCCCAGGGCGAGTACTACCTGCCCGCCGTCTTCACCGCGCTCCGCGCCGAGGGCCTCTCGGTCGCCGCCCACCTCGCCGACGACATCGCGGTGACGATGGGGATCAACAACCGCGTCCAGCTCGCCGAAGTCGAGGCCGAGGCCCGTCGCCGCCTGCTCGAGGCCCACATGCTCGCCGGCGTGACGATCGTCGACCCCGGCTCCACCTGGGTCGACGCCGACGTCGAGATCGGTCAGGACACGCGGATCGAGCCCGGCACCAGCCTGCTCGGCGCCACCGTCGTCGCCGCCAACGCCGCGATCGGCCCGCACACGACCGCGATCGACTGCGAGATCGGCGCCGAGGCGAGCGTCGTCCGCTCCCACGTCGAAGGCGCCAAGATCGGCGCCGGCGCCGGCGTCGGCCCCTTCGCCTACCTGCGTCCCGGCACCGTGATGGAGGCGGGCTCGAAGGCCGGCGCCTCGGTCGAGATCAAGAACTCGCACATCGGCAAGGGGGCCAAGATCCCCCATCTGTCGTATATCGGCGACGCCGACATCGGCTCGGGCTCGAACATCGGCGCCGGCTCGATCACCGCTAATTACGACGGTTTCACGAAGAACCGGACGACTATCGGACGCGACGTCCGGATCGGGGTCGACACGATGCTGATCGCGCCGGTCGAGGTCGGTGACTCGGCATACACTGGCGCCGGAGCGGTGCTCAAGGACGACGTCCCGGAAGGGGCTCTTGCCGTCTCTGAGAACTCGCAACGCAATATCGACGGCTACGCGGCGGACAAGGCGGCGAAGATGCGAGAGGAGCAGGACAAGTGAGCACCCTCGAGGAGGGGCCGATGGCGGCCACGGCGATCTCCCACATCTACGAGAAGCGGATGATGGTCTTCGGCGGGCGCAGCTCGCAGGAGCTCGCCGCGAAAATCGCCAAGAACCTCGAAATCGACCTCGGCGCGGTGACGCTGAAGACGTTCGCCGACGGCGAGGTCTACTGCCGCTACGAGGAGTCGATCCGCGGCGCCGACGTCTTCATCGTCCAGTCGACCTGCTCGAACGAGCAGACCGGGATGACCCCGAACGACTCGCTGGTCGAGCTGCTGGCGATGATCGACGCGGCGCAGGGCGCCTCGGCGCACCGGATCATCGCCGTGATGCCCTGGTACGGGTACGCCCGCCAGGACAAGAAGTCGGCTCCGCGCGAGCCGATCACGGCGCGGATCGTCGCCAAATGCCTGGAGGCGGTCGGCGTCGACCGGGTCCTGACGATGGACCTCCACGCGGGTCAGGTCCAGGGTTTCTTCGACGTCCCGGTCGACCATATGACGGCGATGCCGATGCTGACCCAGTGGTTCATCGACCAGGAAATGAGCGACGAGCTGGTGATCGTCTCGCCGGACGCCGGGCGGGTGAAGACGGCGCGCAACTTCGCCCGTCGGATCGGCACCCAGTGGGCGGTGATGGAGAAGGAGCGGCCCGCCCAGGCGGTGGCCGAGATCGGTTACGTGGTCGGCGACGTGAAGGGCAAGACCGCGGTCCTCGTCGACGACATGATCGCCACCGCCGGCACCCTCTGCGCGGCCGCCCAGACGGTGATCGACGAGGGCGCCGCGCGGGTCATCTCCTGCGCCACCCACGGGGTCTTCTCCGGCAACGCCTACGAACGCCTGGCCAACTCGGCGATCGAGCGGATCGTCGTCACCGACACCGTGCCGCTGCGCCCCGGAGCGCCCGACAACATCACCGTGCTCTCGACCGCGGGCACCTTCGCCGACTCGATCCGCCGCATCTTCACCGACGACAGCGTGTCCGAGATCTTCGCCGGCGAGAACCAGCTGTTCTAGGCGGGTGCGACTGGTCGGCCACAAGGGGGCCGACCTGATCGTGCGGGGGAACACGATCGCGAGCTTCGTCGCCGCGGTCGAGGCCGGGGTCGACACGGTCGAGTTCGACGTGATCTGGCTCCGCGACGCGGAGCTGCCGCCGGAGCGGCGGGCGCCGCTGATGGTCGCCCACGACTGGGAGGCGCAGGCGGCGCACCCGCCGCTGCCGCTGACCGAGGCGCTCGACGCCTTCCTCGAGCCGCCGCTCGACCAGGTGGAGATCGACCTCGACATCAAGCTACCGGGGAGGGAGGAGGAGTTCGTCACGGCGCTCCGGGAGCGCGACCTGATCGACCGGGCGATGATCTCGACGATGGAGATGCACACGCTGAAACGGGTGCTCGAACTGGAACCGAACCTGCGGCGCGGCTGGACCTATCCGAAGACGAGCCGCGACTACACCCGGCGCCCGTGGGCGAAGCCCGCATTGCAGGCGGCGCTCACGATGATGCGCCTCCAGCTGCCCGGCCTCGCCGCCGAGAAGCTGCCCCAATTCGGCGTCTTCGCGATGTGGGTCTACCACCCCCTCATCAGCCCCCGCCTCGCCGGCATCTGCAAGCGCGCCGGCGTCGAGCTGATCGCCTGGACCGTCGACGACGAGGCGCGAATGCGCAAGCTCATCGCGATGGGCGTCGACGGGCTGGTGTCGAACGACCCAAGGTTGTACGCGCGGTTGGATCTTTAGGTGGGCCGGGTGTGTGGGGAGTGAGGAGGGTTCGTGACGGGCACCGGGGCGAGGCGCGTGTTCTGCCACGAAGTGCGCGCTTCTGGTCACGAAGAGTCCGGGAACGTCACCGATCCTCATCCGCCCAGATCACGATGCGTGTTTTGACCCTGCCATAGCAAGGTCAAAACACGCATCGCGTCCCCGCCCGATGTGGAACCGTGACGGAAGCCCGGAGATCGTGGCGAACCCTTCACCTTCCCCACGGAACCCTCACGTCCCGGGCGTCTCGTGGCAAGCGGGCAACCTGCCAGGGCCGCCACGAGACGCCCGGGACGCACCTCGGACGGCCGCAACGCCCTCGCGCCGCCGCCGGCTTCATCGCCCGTCCGTCCGGGTACCGGGGCCCGAATTTGGCTTCCTTAAGACCCGTCACATAACCTGGGCGCGTGGCAACCACCAGTCGTCGTCGCCTGCCCGCCCTGCTCGGGCGTCGCGGCGCAGCGCGAAGCACTCCCGTATCGATCGTCGGCACCGCGCGGCTGGGCGGGCGGACGAAGCACCTGGTGAAACGCCTGCAGGCGGGCGACATCGCGGTGATCGACCACGTCAACGTCGACCGGATCGCCGCCGAGGAGCTGATCGCCTGCGGGGTCGCCGCGGTGGTGAACGCCTCGCCGTCCTCCGATGGCAAGTACCCGAACGCCGGGCCGCTGATGCTGGCCCGCGCGGGCATCCGCCTCGTCGACGCCCCCGACGCGCCCGTCTTCGACCTGCTCCGCGACGGGCAGCAGGTGACGGTCGCCGGCGACGGCTCGGTCCTGGTCGGCGAGGAGGAGGTGCTGCGCGGCCGGCTCCGCTCGGTCCCCGAGCTCGAAAGCGAGCTCGCCGAGCAGCGCGCCCGGATCGACGAAGTGCTCGGCGAGTTCGCGATGAACACGGTCGAACACGTCCGCCAGGAGACCGACATCCTCACCGGGTCGATCGACTTCCCGCCGACCCGCGTCTCCTTCCGCGACCGCCACGTCCTGATCGTCGTCCGCGGCGAACGCCACCGCCGCGACCTGAAAGCCCTGCGCACCTACATCCGCAACGTGCGGCCGCTGATCGTCGCCGTCGACGGCGGCGCCGACGGGGTGCTCGAGGCGGGCCTCCGTCCCGACATCATCCTCGGCGACATGGACTCGGCCTCGGACTCGGCGCTCCGCTGCGGCGCCGAGCTGATCGTCCACGCCTACCCCGACGGCCGCGCGCCCGGCGAGGCGCGCCTGCTGGAGATGGAGCTGCCGCACACCGTCGTCCCCGCCGCCGGCACCAGCGAGGACGTCGCGATGCTGATGGCGCACGAGAAGGGGGCGGACCTGATCGTCAGCGTCGGCGCCCACTTCAACCTGATCGAGTTCCTCGACCGCAAGCGCGGCGGCATGTCCTCGACCTTCCTCACCCGCCTGCGGATCGGCGAGAAACTGGTCGACGCCAAGGGCGTGTCGCGCCTCTACCGGCCGAGCTCGACGCTGATGCCGGTGATCTTCTTCGTCGTCGCCTTCCTCGTCCTGGTGACGATCCTGATCATCACCTCGCCCGCCCTGAACGACGTCTTCGAGCTCTTCTGGCTGAAGGTGCGGATCTGGCTGGGGATCTGAGCGCGGCGCGCGCCCGGGCGCCCCTCGCGCGCTCCCGACATCTAGCCTTTGCAGGCTAAATGGGCTACAGCGCTCGCTACCACGCAACCTCGCTGATCGCGGTCTTCATCGCCCTCGCGGTCGGCATCCTGATCGGCGCCGAGTTCGGCGGCGACGCCCTGACGCAGACGCGCAAGAACCTCGAGAACAGCCTCGTCGGCAACCTCCAGGACGCCCGCTCGCGGGTCGAAGACCTGAACGGCGAACTCGGCAACGCCAACGAATTCGACGAAAAGGTCTACCCGGCGCTGACCCGGGACCGGCTGCAGGGGAAGCGGATCGCGCTGGTCGCCTTCGGCAACCTGCCGAGCGAAATCACCTCCTCGGTCGAGGACGCGCTCGGCCCGACCGGGGCGAAACTCGTCGGCGTCGGCGTCGTGCGCGAGCCGGTCGACACCAGCGGCCTCGCCGACGAACTGGCGAGCACCCGCTTCGCCGAAGTCGCCACGGACCCCGAACAGATGAACGAACTCGGCACCGGGGTCGGGCGCCAGATCGTGATCGGCGGGACGCTGCCGGAACTGGTGCGCGGCGGGCTCTTCACCCACGCCAGCGGCGAATTCGGGCCGCTCGACGCGGTGATCGTCGTCCGCGACCAGCCCGAAGGCATGGGCCCGGTGCAGCGCTCGACCGCCAACGCGCTCGAAACGTCGATGCTGCGGGGGATGACGGCGACCCACGTGCCCACGGTCGGGGTCGAGTCGACGATCACCGAACCGTCATCGATCTCCTTCTTCCAGTCGAATGACCTATCGACCGTGGACGACGTCGACACGACCGCGGGCGAGGTCGCGCTGGTCTACGCGATCGGCGGCGACGAGGGCAGCTTCGGCATCAAGAGCACGGCCGACCGCCTGCTGCCCGACCTGTTCGAACCGGGGGGCTGAGCCCTGTACTGGGTCGGGTTCCCGCTCGCGATCGCGCTGGCGGTGCCGATGTTGCCGGCGGGGGCGCGGGGGCTGCGCGACGCCGGGCTGGTGCGAACGAACTACCGGGGCGCGGCGCTCGCCTTCCCGCTCGGGGCGGTCATCGCCACCGTCGCGCTGGTCGCGCTGGCCCCGCTGGCGGTGCTGAACGACCGCGCCGGCCTCGACCTGCTGCCGCCGGAACTGCGTCGCTGGCTCCCGTACGTGCTCGGGATCGCCTTCCTCGGCTTCCTCGACGACGCGCTCGGCCAGGGCGAGGCGGCGGCGACGCCACGCGGCTGGCGCGGGCACTGGGCGGCGCTCCGCCAGGGACGGCTCTCGACCGGCGCGATCAAGGCGATCGGTGCGGTCGCGCTGGCCGCCTACGTCGTCTCCGGCCAGGGGCTCGAATCGTGGCGCTACGCCGCCGACGTGATCCTGCTCGTGCTGACGACGAACCTCTTCAACCTGCTCGACCTGCGCCCGGGGCGGGCGGAGAAGGCGCTGGCGCTGCTCGGCGCGGCGCTCTGCCTCTTCGCCTGGACGCTCGCGCCGATCGAACTGCTGGGGATCTTCGCCGGCCCGGCGCTGGTCGGCGCCTGGTTGACGCTGGGGGAGCGGGCGATGCTGGGGGACACCGGCTCCAACCTGATCGGGGCCATCGCCGGGGTCTGGCTGCTCACCGTCCTCGGCGGGGACGCGCGGCTGATCGCGCTTGCGGTCGTTGCACTTTTGACGGTATATGGGGAGTTGAGGTCGATCTCCGCGACGATCGAAAGGGTTCCGCCCCTGCGCTGGCTAGACTCGATCGGCAGAGCATGAGCCCATCCACCCAAGGCGACACCCGTTTCATTTTCGTTACCGGTGGTGTCGTCTCGGCTCTTGGGAAGGGGATCGCCGCCTCCTCGATCGGCCGCCTGCTGGTGTCGCGCGGCTACCGGGTCCAGCTGCAGAAGTTCGATCCCTACATCAACGTCGACCCGGGGACGATGAGTCCGTTCCAGCACGGCGAGGTCTTCGTCACCGAGGACGGTGCCGAGACGGATCTGGACCTCGGCCACTACGAGCGCTTCACCGACGAAAACACCTCGCGGGCGTCGAACGTCACCGCGGGCGGGGTCTACAACTCGGTGATCAGACGCGAGCGGCGCGGCGATTACCTCGGCGCGACGGTCCAGGTGATCCCGCACATCACCAACGAGATCAAGCAGAAAATCCGCATCGTCGCCGAGTCCCAGGCGGTCGACTTCGTGATCACCGAGATCGGCGGCACGGTCGGCGACATCGAGTCGCTGCCGTTCCTCGAGGCGATCCGCCAGCTCTACACGGAGCTCGGCCCGAAGCGGGCGATGTTCGTCCACCTGACGTTGGTCCCGTACATCGGCCACGCGGGGGAGCTGAAGACGAAGCCGACCCAGCACTCGGTGAACCAGCTGCGCGGCATCGGGATCCAGCCGCACGCGCTCTTCTGCCGCTCGGAGAAGCGGCTCGACCAGGAGATCCGCGAGAAGATCGCGCTCTTCGCGAGCGTCCCGGTCGACGCGGTGATCTCCTCCTACGACGTCGACAACATCTACAAGGTGCCGCTCGGCTACCGCGCCGAGGGCGTCGACGACCT
>DASZUH010000025.1:0-6572 GCA_035547715.1 Solirubrobacterales bacterium | reverse complement strand
GAGCAGGTCACCTTCCTCGGCGCCGGGATGTACGACCACTACGTGCCCGCGATCGTCGACGCGATCACCTCGCGCTCCGAGTTCCTCACGCCCTACACGCCCTATCAGCCGGAGATCTCCCAGGGCGGGCTGCAGGTGATGTTCGAGTTCCAGACCGCGATGTCGGAGCTGACCGGGCTGCCGGTGTCGAACGCGGGCCTCTACGAGGGGCCGAGCTCGGTCGCCTCGGCCGGCTACCTGGCGATGGGGGCGACCAAACGCTCCAGGTTCGTCGTCTCCCGCGGGCTCCACCCGCACAGCCGCGAGACGCTCGCGACCTACTCGGTCGGCTACGGCGCCGAGGTGGTCGAGGTGGGGCTCGACGGCGGCGTCACCGACGCGGCGGCGCTGGCGGCGGCGGTCGACGGCGAGACCGCGGCGGTCTTCCTGCAGAGCCCCAACTTCCTCGGCGCGGTCGAGGACGTCGAGGCGCTCGGCGCGGCGGCGAAGGAGCACGGCGCGCTGCTGGTCGTCGCCTGCGATCCGATGACGCTCGGGATCCTCAAGCCGCCGGGTGAGGCGGGCGCCGACATCGCCCTCGGCGAGGGCCAGCCGCTGGGGAATCGGCTCGACTTCGGCGGTCCGTCGTTCGGCTTCTTCTGCGCCACCGAGGCCCAGATCCGGCGGATGCCGGGACGGATCGCCGGCGAAACCGAGGACGTCGACGGGCGCCGCGGCTTCGTGCTCGCGCTGCAGACCCGCGAGCAGCACATCCGCCGTGAGAAAGCGACCAACAACATCTGCACCGCGCAGGCCCTGAACGCGCTCGCCGCGATGGTCCACCTGGCCTGGCTCGGCCGCGAGGGCTTCCGCGAGCTCGGCGAGCTGCTGGTGCGGCGCACCGCCTACGCACGCGAGCGGCTCGCCGCGGTCGACGGGGTGGAGCTGCTGCACGACGCGCCGGTCGTGCGCGAGTTCGCCGTGCGCCTCGACGCCCCGGTCGATCGCGTGCTCGACCGGGTCGCAGAGCGTGGCATCGCGGCGGGCTACGCGCTCGGCCGCGACTACGAGGAGTTCGATGACGGCCTCCTCGTCGCGATCACCGAGCGCCGCACGCCGGCGCAGATCGACGAGCTCGCCGAGGCGCTCGGCGCCGCGATCGCGGCGGAGCGTGGAGCGAAGGTGGCGGATAACGCCACCAACGCTCCACAGAGCACTTCCGAGAGGGTGACGGCATGACGCTCGCCGAGGCGCCGATGCAGCGCGAACGCGCGACGACGATCTACGAGAAGTCGAAGGTGGGGCGGCGCGCCGCGGTCCTCCCCGACGCCGGCGTGCCGGAGACGCCGATCGAGGACCTCATTCCGGCGAACCTGCTCCGCGGCGAGCCGCCGAACCTGCCCGAGATCGCCGAGCCCGAGATCGTCCGCCACTACAACCGGCTGAGCCGGCGGAACTTCGACCTCGACTCGGGTTTCTACCCGCTCGGCTCCTGCACGATGAAGCACAACCCGCGGCTCAATGAGCGGGTGGCGGCGCTGCCCGGGCACGCCCGCCTGCATCCGGCGCAGGACCCGCGGCGCGCCCAGGGCGCGCTCGAGCTGATGTGGCTGCTGCAGGAGAGCCTGGCGGAGATCTGCGGCCTGCCCAGCGTCAGCCTGCAGCCGTCGGCGGGGTCCCACGGTGAGCTCGCGGGCCTCCTGCTGACCCGCGCCTACCACGCCGACCGCAATGAGGTGCGCACCAAGGTGCTGGCGCCCGACACCTCGCACGGCACCAATCCGGCCTCGGTGACGATGGCGGGCTACGAGGTCGTCAAGGTGGCGACGAATCAGCGGGGTGGGGTCGATATGGACGACCTCCGCGCCAGGATCGCCGAGGACCCCGACCAGATCGCCTGCCTGATGCTGACCAACCCGAACACGCTCGGGCTGTTCGACGAGAACATCGAGGAGATCGCCGCGCTGATCCACGCGGCGGGTGGGACGCTCTACTACGACGGGGCGAACCTGAACGCGATCATGGGGCGGACGCGGCCCGGCGACATGGGCTTCGACATCGTCCACCTGAACCTGCACAAGTCCTTCAGCCAGCCGCACGGCGGCGGCGGTCCGGGGGCGGGGCCGATCGCGGTCAGCGAGCGGATCGAGCCGTTCCTGCCGCGCCCGCAGGTGGTCCGGCGCGAGGGCTCGGGCGGGCCCGGTCCGGGCTTCGACCTCGACTTCGACCGGCCCCGGTCGATCGGCCGCCTGCGCGGCTTCCAGGGCAACTTCGGCGTCTTCGTCCGCTCCTACGCCTACATCCTCAGCCTCGGCTCCGACGGCCTCGCCGAGACCTCCGAGACCGCGGTGCTGAACGCCAACTACCTGAAGGCGCGGCTCGCCGCGGGGCGCGCGGGGGAGCGACTGCCGGTCGCCTTCGACCGCCACTGCATGCACGAGTTCGTCCTCTCCGGGCGGCCGATGAAGAACGAGCTCGGGCTGGCGACGCTCGACCTCGCCAAGCGCCTGCTCGACTTCGGCTTCCACCCGCCGACCGTGTACTTCCCGCTGCTGGTCGACGAGGCGCTGATGGTCGAGCCGACCGAGACCGAGACGAAGGAGAGCCTTGACGCCTTCGCCGACGCGATCGAGGAGATCCTCACCGAGGCCGAGGCCGATCCGGAGCTGGCCAGGAACGCCCCCTACTCGACCCCGGTGCGGCGGCTCGACGAGGTACGGGCGACGCGACGGCCGGTGGTGCGGCAGGCGTTCGGCGCCGGGGGCGGGGACGGCGGCGCGGCGGCCGAGACCGACTTCGACGACGCCACCTCGCCGGCCGATTCCGACGCCTGACGCGATGGACGCAGGCTCGACCGCGGCGACCGGGGCCTGAGGCGGATGGCCGACCTCGCGATCACCGGCGCGACCGGCGCCGTCGGCGGCCGGGTCGCCCGGACGCTCGCCGACCTCGGCATCCGGCAGCGACTGATCGTCCGCAGCGCCGGGCGTGCACCGCGCCTCGACGGCGCCGAGGTGCGCGAGGTCCCCGGCGGCTACGCCGACCCGGCCGGCTTCCGCGAGGCGCTGGAGGGCGTCGGCACGCTCTTCCTCGTCTCCGCCGAGGAGGCGCAGGACCGCGTCGCCCAGCACCGGGCGGCGGTGGGCGCGGCGCAGGAGGCCGGGGTCGAGCGGATCGTCTACACCTCCTTCCTCGGTGCCGCCGCCGACTCGACCTTCCTGCTCGGCCGCGACCACTGGGCGACCGAGGAGGCGATCCGCGCGGCGGGCGTCGCCTTCACCTTCCTGCGCGATTCCTTCTACATGGACTTCATCCCGTACTTCGCCGGACCCGAGCGGACCTTCCGCGGCCCGGCCGGGAACGGGCGTCTCTCCCCGGTCTCTCGCGACGATGTCGCCGCCGTCGCGGTCCAGGTGCTCTCGACCCCCGGCGCCCACGACGATGCCGTCTACGCCCTCACCGGTCCCGAGCTCTTCACCCTCACCGAGGCGGCCGAGCGGCTCTCGCGGTACACGGGGGAGACCTACTCCTACGTCGAGGAGACGAACGAGGAGGCCTGGGCGAGCCGCCGCCCGACCGGCGCCCCGGACTGGATGATCGAAGGCTGGATCAGCACCTACGTGGCGATCGCCGAGGGCGCGCTGGACCGGCGGAGCGGCGACGTCGAGGCGGTGACGGGGCGGCCGCCGATGACGCTCGAGCAGACGCTCGACGCGCATCCCGAGCTGCTCTCGGGAGAGCTGCCGGCCTGAATCTCTGCCTCGCCGCACGAGGAGGGGCGCGGCTCGGCGCGAAAGGGTCGCCCTAGTCCTCGGCGTCCTCGCCGAAGCCGGCGAGGTCGGGCAGTTCCTGTTCGAGCTCCAGCACCGGGGCGAAGAGGTCGCCGTGCTCCTCGATCCGGGCGAGCACCGCGTCGGCCTCGAAGACCAGGGCCTTGCCGTCACCGGTGCGGGCGGTCGTCTCGACCTCCTCCCAGGTGATCGGCGTCGAGGCGGTCGGGCGTTCGCGCGCCCGCAGGCTGTAGACGGCGATCGTCGTTTTGCGCTGGTGGTTCTGCGACCAGTCGACGAAGACCTTGCCCTCGCGGTCGACCTTTTTCATCGTCGAGATGACGTCGTCGGGCGTCTCCTTCTCGAGCAGCTGGGCGATCGCTTTGGCGAACGGTTTGGTCACGTCGTAATTCGCCGTCCTGCTGTTCAGCGGCACGTAGACCTGCATGCCCTTGGAGCCCGAGGTCTTGGCGAGGCACTCGACCCCGAAGTGGCCGAAGAGTTCGCGCAGGCGGAGCGCCACCCGGCAGCAGTCGACGATGTCGGCGGGCGGGCCGGGATCGAGGTCGAAGGCCAGCACGGTCGGCCGTTTCGGCGCCCGCGCCTTCGACAGCGAGGGGTGGAACTCGACCGTCGCCAGCTGCGCCATCCAGACCAGCGTCGGCAGCCCGTCGCAGACGCAGAAGTCGATCTTCCCGGCCCGCGGGCCCGCTTCGACCCGCGCCGTCTTCACCCACTTCGGTCGGTGCCTGGGGCAGCGCTTCTCGAAGAACGCGGCGTCGAGGTCTTCGACCCCTTCCGGGAAGCGCCGCAGGGTGACGGCGCGCGCGGCGAGGTGGGGGATCATCGCCGGCGCCACCTTCGCGTAGTAGTCGATCATCTCGCCCTTGGTGAAGCCGGTTTTCGGGTAGACGACCTTGTCCAGGTTGGTGAGCTTCAGCTCCCGACCTTCGATCTCGACCTGGCGGCCCGACGCCACGGGGCGGACCTATTTCGATTTGGCTTTCGCCCGCGAGGGCGCGCGTTTCTTGGCGCCGTCCGCGGACGGTTTGATCGCTTTTTTGGCTTTGGGAGCCGCTTTTTTGCGGGCTTTTTTCGCTTTCGCGGCGCCGCCTTTGCGACCCTGGACCGCGGCGATCGATTCCTCCAGCGCCGCCATCAGGTCGGGCGCCTTGGTCGCCTTCGGCGTCTCGGCCTCGGCGGCGACGATCTCCTTGCCTTCGGCCTTGCGTTCGATCAGCGACAGCAGCTGCTCGCGGTACTCGTCCCTGTAGTGGCTCGGTTCGAACCTGGTCGAGAGCGACTCGATCAGCTGCTCGGCCATCTCCTGTTCGCGTTTGGCCGGTTTCGTCTCCTTGTCGGGAAGGATGTCGAGCTCGGAGGCGGGGACGACCTCGTCGGCGAAGCGCATCGTCGTCAGCGTCAGCACCTTGCCGTCGCTGCGGATCGCCGCCAGGTGCTCTTTGTTGCGCAGGACGAAGTGGCAGATCGCGACCTTGCCCGAGGCCTGCATCGCCTTCGCCAGCAATGCGTACGCTTTCTCCGCGCCGTCGGCCGGGCCGAGGTAATAGGGGGAGTCGAAGTAGATCGGGTCGATCTCCTCGAGGTCGACGAAGTCCTCGACCTCGATCGCGCGCGTTTTTTCCGGCGCCAGCGACCCCATCTCGTCCTTGGTCAGCGGCACGTACTGGCCCGGGGTCAGCTCGTAGGCTTTGATGATCTCGTCGTAGGGGACCTCTTCGTCGGTGCCCTCGGCGACGCGGCGGTGTTTGATCCGGGCCGAGTCGGATTCGCGGATCTCGCGCAGCGCGATGTTGCGCCGCGCCACGGCGCTGTACATGCGCACCGGCACGTTCAGCAGCCCGAAGCTGATCGAGCCGGACCAGATCGCTCTCGCCATGCCGGGATTGTCCCCGCAATCGGCCGGTGTGCAAACCTCCCGGCCGGATCGGCAGAGAAGTTGCGGTTCCTAGACTCGGTTCGTGACCCGCCGGCAGCGCCTCACGCTGATCGCGACGATCCTCGGCTCGACCGTCGTCTTCCTCGACGGCACGATCGTCAACGTCGCGCTGCCCTCGATCGGGCGCAGCCTGGGCGCCGGGCTGGCGGGCCAGCAGTGGGTGCTCGAGGCCTACATGCTGACGATGGTCTCGCTGCTCCTGGTCGGCGGCAGCCTCGGCGACCAGTTCGGTCGGCGCCGGCTCTACGTGATCGGCCTCGTCGCCTTCGGCTCGACCTCGATCCTCTGCGCGCTCGCCCCGAGCGAGGAGTTCCTGATCGGCGCGCGGGCGCTGCAGGGGATCGCCGGGGCGCTGCTGGTGCCGGGGTCGCTGGCGATCGTCGCCGCCACCTTCGAGGGGGAGGCGCGCGGGCAGGCGGTCGGCACCTGGACCGCCTGGACCGGGATCGCGACCGTGTTCGGGCCGGCGGGCGGCGGCGCGCTGGTCGGGCTGATCTCCTGGCGGGCGATCTTCTGGGTCAACATCCCGCTGATCGCGGCGACGGTGACGCTGGCGCTGCGCCAGATCGAGGAGTCGAGCGACCCGGAGGCGTTGCGCGGCGTCGACGTCCCCGGCGTGCTGCTCTCGGCGGCCGGGCTCGCCGGCCCGGTCTTCGCGCTGATCGAGCAGCCGACCCACGGCTGGGGCGACCCGCTGGTCTGGGTGCCGCTCGTCGCCGGGATCGCCTGCTTCGCCTCCTTCGTCGCCTGGGAGGCGCGCGCGGCGCGGCCGATGCTCGACCTCTCGCTCTTCCGGATCCGCAACTTCGCCGTCGCGAACGCGACGACGCTGACCGTCTACGCGGGCCTCGGCGCCGGGCTCC
>DASZUH010000024.1:0-3551 GCA_035547715.1 Solirubrobacterales bacterium | reverse complement strand
GGGTATGCCGAACAAGCGACGACCGGAGGGGCGTCGGACCCCGACCGCCGGCCCGGGAAGGCCCGGAGGTGCGAATGCCGTCACGAAGACGCCCGGAAGGTCACGCTCCGTCCCGTCTTCTTCAGCGTCCGGGACCTCCGTTCGCTGCTTGTACCGCTATGCGGTACAAGCAGCGAACGGAGACCTCGGGACCCGGGTCCAGGTGACGGAACCCATGAGGAACGGTGACGAACCGGGACGAAGGGTCACGGAAGCCAGCACCTCTTCCCGTCCCTGTGGCGCCTTCCCCACGGAACCTCCACGTCCCGGGACGCAACTCGGACGGCCGCCGCCGCGGCGAACTCCGCCCGCCCCGGCCCGTCCCTACGCCCCCCGCCCGCGGGCGACGTAGATGGCCTTGGTGTGGTCCTCCTCGCTCATCGGCTGGTAGGGGATCCCGTCCGGCCCATGGCCGTAGAGCGCCGCCAGTTCGAGGCCGGCTGCGGCGATCGCGGCGCGCACCTCGGGCTCGGGGTGATGGCGTTGGCGGTGTAGCTCGGGCGGCACCGCGGTGCCGCCCTCGAGCGGTTCGAAGGAGAAGCTCGCCTCGCTGATCTCGCCCGGGCCGGCCGTCCCGTCGCCGTGGCCCTCCCAGATCATCCGCACGCCGTTGGCCTCGACCTCGACCCGTTCGGCGAAGAAGCCGCGGTAGTTGGTGATCGTGTTGGAGTCGAAGATCAGCAGCCCGTCTGGCTCCAGGTTGGCGGCGATCGCGCGCAGCGCCGCCGTCAGCTCCGCCGGCGTGTGCAGGTAGTTGACCGCGTCGTCGATGCAGAGGGCGAGGTCGAAGCTGCCGAGCACCGGCAGCTCGCGCATGTCGGCAACCTCGATCCGCACCCGGCCGGCGGCTTTCTCGCGCGCCCGCGCCGCCATCGAGGCGGAGATGTCGCAGGCGGTCAGCTCCCAGCCGCGGTCGAGCAAGGGGATGAAGCTCTTGCCGGTCCCACAGGCCACGTCGAGCGCCCGCGACGCCCCCGGCCGCAGCCCGTTCTCGACCGCGAGCCCGAGCAGTGTCGAGATCCAGGCCTCGTAGTTGTGGTGGGCGGTGAAGTCGTCGTAGACGGGCGCGATCGACTCGTACGCGACCTCTGCATGACGGTCCATCGCCCCCCGTTCGCCGGCGGAAATCTCCACATTGCGTGGACCCGTTCCCCGATCGATTCGGTTTCAACGGTTAAAACGCCTCAGGCGCTCTGGACTTATGTAAGTTCGGTGCATCGACTCTCAGAGGGATCATCCGATCGAAGTTGACGATGGCTGGGAGTGGGGTGAGGCACAGAGGATCTGCCTGCGACTCGCCTTCCGTTACGCGAGCAACACGAGCGAGGCGGAGGACATCGCGCAGGAGGCCTTGCTCCGCGCCTGGCGCCGTCGATCGACGCTGCGCGACGCGGGCAGCCGCAAGCAGTGGCTGGCGGCGATCGTCCGCAACGAGGCGTTCCGCTACTACTCGCGCCCGCGCCCCGATCCCACAGACGAGGTCGAGGAGCTGGGCGCGCACGAGGACGAGTCGGTCGTCTCGACCGTCGACCGGGCCGACCTGCAGGCCGCCCTGGAAGGCCTCTCCGAGCGCGAGCGGGTGCTCCTGTCGCTGCGCTACGAGGAGGACCTGACGCAGCCCGCGATCGCCGCCCGACTGGGGATCCCGGAGGGGACCGTGAAGGTGCAGCTGCACCGGGCGCGGTTGAAGCTGCGCCGCGCCTACGTTCCGTAGTCGAAAACCGGTCTAAATCCCCCTGTACACACGGGCGAGCGGCGCCCCCTCAAGTTCGGACGGCTGGATAAGGACGCGGCCGTATCGCCGGGCGACTATTGAGTACGTGAAGACGGCACCGCGACAGATAGTCGCCTTCGGTGGAGGCGGGTTTTCGATGGAGTCGGGCAACACCCTGCTCGACGATTACGTACTCGGGCTGACCAATGCCGAGCGGCCGCGGGTGTGCTTCCTGCCCCAGGCATCGGGCGACGCGGACCACTACATCGTCCGCTTCTACCGCGCCTTCGCGGCGACCCGCTGCGAGGCCAGCCACATCTCCCTCTTCCGCCGCGAGCAAGGCCCCGCCGACATCCGCCGGCACCTGCTCTCGCAGGACCTGATCTACGTCGGCGGCGGCAGCGTCGTCAGCCTGCTCGGCGTCTGGAAAGCGCACGGGATCGACGAGATCCTGCGCGAGTGCTGGGAGGCGGGAGTGATCCTCTGTGGCCTCTCGGCGGGCTCACTCTGCTGGTTCGCCGAGGCCGTGACCGGCTTCCACGGCGCGCCGAAACGGCTTGAGGGCCTCGGCCTGCTGCCGTTCAGCAACTGCGTCCACTACGAACGCAAATCGGATCGCCGCGAGTCCTACCACCGCTTCCTGCGCGAAGGGATGCGGCCGGGGTACGCCGCCGAGGACGGCGCCGCCCTCCACTTCGTCGGCGAGGAGCTCAGCCGGGTGGTCGCCTCGCGGCCCGAGGCGCGCGGCTACCGCCTCGACGTATCCGGACAGCGGGTGGTGGAGATGAGGATCGCCACCACCTACCTCGGCGAACGCGGGGTCGTGCCGGCCGCGCCCCTGCCCGAGGCGCTGTCCACCGCGGTCGCGGCGGCCTGATTGATGGCGGCCGGGACGGCCAGCGGGGAGAACGGAGCGGGCCCGGGGACGACGACGGCGGTCCGCCGCATCCTCACCCTCGGCGGCCACGACTTCAGCTCGCGCCCGCCGGATCGGGCGGTCTGCGAGTTCATCCTCCGCCTGGCGACCGAGCGGGGCGGCGAGCGGCCGCGGATCTGCATCCTGCCGACCGCGTCCGGCGATACCTCGGACCTGATCGCGAGCTTCTACCAGGCCTTCAACGACCGGCCCTGCGAGCCCTCCGACGTCTCGCTCTTCCGCCTCGGTCGGCGGCCGATGGCGCTCCGCGACCACCTCCTCTCGCAGGACCTGATCTACGTCGGCGGCGGCTCGATGGTCAACCTGCTGGCGGTCTGGGAGGCGCACGACATCGCCTCGATCCTCAGCCTCGCCTGGCGCCGCGGCATCGTCCTCGCGGGCCAGAGCGCGGGGGCGATGTGCTGGTTCGAGGCCGGGATCACCAAGTCCTCCGGCAAGCCGCTCGAGGCGGCGGGCCTCGGCCTCCTCCGCGGCAGCCTCTGCGTCCACTACAACAACGAGCCCGAGCGCCGGGCGGCCTACCTGAAGGCCGTCGGCAACGGCATGCCCTCCGGCTACGGCCTCGACGATTACGCGGGCCTGCTCTGGGAAGGCGAGGACTCCCCCGCGGCGGTCACCGCCCGCCGCGGCGCCCGCGCCTACCGCGTCTGCAGGCGCGAGGACGGCGAGGTCTCCGAGAGCCCCCTCCCCGCCCGCTTCCTCCCGGCCCCCGCCCCGGCCGCCCTGCGCGAGGACATCGCGGAGTTCCGCCGCATCAAAACGATGCGCCGGCGGGCGGGCTGGCTCGGGTAGGGCTCTTCAAGGGACGCCCCTCGGGGCGGGGGAGCGGGGGCCTCCCTTCCGGAATTGAGTCGCGCCCCT
>DASZUH010000023.1:0-4008 GCA_035547715.1 Solirubrobacterales bacterium | reverse complement strand
GCCTCCGGCCTGCACCTGGTCGAGCCCACGCCCGCGACCTTCCGCGCCGCCTCCAGCGCCGGCAGCGGCGAGTTGATCGCCGCGGCCCTGGACGCGGGCGCGACGCGGATCGTGGTCGGGCTGGGAGGGAGCGCCACGACCGACGGCGGCGCCGGGCTCGGCGTCGCGCTCGGGGCGCGCCTGCTCGACTCGGCGGGGGAGCCGGTCGCCCCGGGCGGCGCGGCGCTGGCCGGTGTCGCGACGGTCGACCTCAGCGGCCTCGACCCGCGCCTGGCGCCAGCTGGCCGGCCCGGCGCCGCCCCTGGGCGCCGGTCGCCGTCGGGCCAGGCCGACGGCGGCCCGAGCGCCGACGAGGCTCGCCGCGACGAGGGCCCCGCGTCGGCCGATGCCATCGGCGGCCCTACCGCCACCGACGCCACCCCGTGGGTCGAGGTCCTCGCCGCGACCGACGTCGACAACCCGCTCCTCGGGCCGACCGGCGCCGCCGCGGTCTACGGGCCCCAGAAGGGCGCCGGTCCCGACGACGTGGCGCCGGTCGACGCGGCGCTCGCCAACTACGCCGACCGGGTCGAGGCGGCGCTCGGGCGCGAGCTGCGCGCGGTGCCCGGCGCGGGCGCCGCCGGTGGCCTCGGCTTCGGCCTGCTCGCGTTCTGCGGCGCGCGCCTCCTGCCCGGGATCGAGATCGCGCTCGACCTGGTCGACTTCGACGCGGCGCTCGCCGCCGCCGACCTCGTGATCACCGGCGAGGGCCGGATCGACCTGCAGACCCTGCACGGCAAGGTCGTCGCCGGGGTGGCGGGCCGCGCCCGCGCCGCCGGTGTCCCCGCCTACGCGATCGGCGGCACCGTCGAGCCGACGGTGCGCGAGGAGTGGCCGCGCTTCGAGGCGGCCGGGCTGGCGGGCGTCGAGGCGACCCTCGAACGGCCGTTGCCGCTCGCCGAGGCGCTCGAGCCCGCCGGCGCGCGCACGCGCCTGGCCGCCGCGGCCGAGCGGCTGGCCCGCGCGCTCGCCGCCCGACGCCGCTAGCGTGAGGGGATGCCGACGGAGATCGAGCAGGGGCGTGACGCCCTCGGGGCCGGGGACAGGGACGCCTACACCGCCCAGCACGCGCGGCTGATGGAGGGGCTCGCGGCCTCGATCCGCGAGAAAGGGCTGGCGCAGACGCAGGTCTCCGACATCGTCCGCCACGCGCACGCCTCGCGGCGCACCTTCTACAAACACTTCGAGGACAAGGAAGCGTGCTTCGTCGAGCTGATGACCTCGCTCGCCGATGCCTTCCTCGAGGAGGTCGACCGGGCGATCGACCGCGAGGCGCCGATCGACACGCAGGTCGACCAGGCGATCGACACCTACCTCGGGCTTGTCACCCGCGATCCGGACCTGATGTCGACGTTCGCCAGCCCGGCGCTCGGCGAGCGGACCGTGATCGCGCAGCGGGAAGGGTTCGAGCGCTATGCCGAGCTGATCGTCGCCGTGGTCGAGAGTGACTCGGAGCGCGACCCGCGGGTGGCGCCGGTCTCGGTCGAGCGCGCCTACATGCTGGTCAGCGGCCTCCACCAGACGTTGGTGCGCTCGCTGGTGCGCGGCGAGGATCTCGCCCCCGCCGCGGCCGAGTTCAAGGCGGTGATGAAGCTGGTGCTCTCGGGGGCGGGCCGCTAGGAGCGGCCTCCGCGCCCGCGGTCGTCGGCGCTAGAAGGCGACCTCCCGCGCCGGCGGTCGTCGGCGCTAGAAGGCGACCGCGGCGGGATCGGCCGCCGTCGCGGCGCCCTCGGCCGGCGGACGCGCCCGTCGCCGCACGGCCGCGAGGCCGCCCTTCGCGGGCGCGAAGGCGACGCCGCGAAAGCCCTCGCGCTCGCTCGGCGCGTCGGTCGGCTGCAGCTCGAAGCCGCGCAGCAGGGTGCGGAGCACGATGTCGATCTCGAACTGGGCGAAGGCCGCGCCGAGGCAGCGCCGCACGCCGCCGCCGAAGGGGACCCAGGCGTAGGTGTCGGGTTTCTTGCCCAGGTAGCGGTCCGGTTCGAAGGCGCGGGCGGGAGCGTGGAAGCGGTCGTCGCGGTGCATCAGCGCGATCCCGGTGACCACCCGGTGGCCGGGCGGCACCCGCCACGGCCCGAGGTCGAACGGCTTCATCACCAGGCGCGCCGTCGCGTTGATCACCGGGCGCACGCGCAGCACCTCCTCGGCGGTCGCCAGGCGCAGCGCGTTGTCGTCGCCGCGCGCCTCCTCTTCGAGCCGGTGCAGGACGTCGGGGTGGCGACGGAGGCGCTCGACCGACCAGGCCAGCGCCGAGGCGGTCGTCTCGTGCCCGGCGACGAGCAGGGTGAGGAGCTCGTCGGCGACGTCGCTGCGGTCGACCTCGCCGCCGTCCTCGAGCTGGGCGCGCAGCATCAGCGCGAGGATGTCGATCCGCTCGTCGAGGGCGGGGTCGGCGAGGTGGTCGTCGACCAGCCTGAAGGCGAGGCGACGGTAGTGCGCGTGCATGCGACGCCAGCGGCCGCCGGGGCTGCGGGGTCCCCAGTCGCGGCGCAGGATCGGCGCGGTGACGAGTTTCTGGCCGAGCGTCGTCATCCGCGGCAGCAGCCGTTCGAGTTCGACCAGCTCACGCCCTTCGGCGCCGAAGACGGCGCGCAGGATGATCCGCAGCGTGATCGTCTGGAACGACTCGATCGAGGCGAACTCGACCCCCTCGGGCCAGCCCGCCATCTCCCGCGTCGCCTCCTCCTCGATGATTGCCTCATAGGAGCGCATCCGCTCGCCGTGGAAGGGCGGCAGCAGCATCCGCCGCTCGCGCAGGTGGCGCTCTTCGTCGAGCGAGAACATCGACCCTGGCCCGAGCACTTCGCCGAGCGGGTTCTTGCCCGCGTGCAGCACGTCCGGCTTCGCCGTGTAGACGGCCTTGACCAGCTCCGGCGTCGAGACGAGCACCATGTGCCCGAACCCCGGCATCTCGATCAACACCTCGTCCCCATAGCGCCGCTGCAGCCGCTTGATCATCGCGTTGCGGGCGAAGAGAAAGGCGATCCCGTTCAGCAGCTTCGGCGTCCTGGGCCCCGGAGGCAGTCGGTACTCCCGCGTATCGGTAGGCATGGCCCGGCATGGTACTGGCGGGTACCGGCCTTTGCAACCCTTCCGGGGGAAGGGACGCGGCCGCCCCGTCCACGGCCCTGGCGGGCTGTGGCCGCGGCCGGGACGGCCGGGTCCGTGGGGAGTGAGGAGGGTTCGTGACGGTGTGCCGGGCGGACGTGCGCGTGTCGCCGGGAAGGAGCGCATGATCGGTCACGAAGGCGCAGGTCCCGTGACGAAGACGCATGGAACGTCACGGTCCGTCCCGTCTCCCTGGCCCCCGGCCGTCAACCTGTCGCCTTTGGTCGCCCTGTGGGCTACCAAAGGCGACAGGTTCGTCCCGGGCCCCGGCGGAGGTGACCGGACCCATGAGGATCCGTGACGAACCGGGCAGAACCGTGACGGGAGCGTGGAGTTCGCCCGTCCCCGTGACCTTCCCCCGGGAACCACGCCCGTCGCCGGCCGGCGGCCCCTCCTCCGGCTGTCGCCTGTTCCGCATGGCGCAACTAGCGACAGCCGGAGGGGCATCGGCGCAGGGTCCGTGACGAAGACCCATGGGACGTCACGGTCTCGTCCCACCTCCACATCACCGCCACGACGTCCGTGCAGTTGTGCCGCCCATAGGGGGCACAAGTGCACGAACGCCGTCCGCCCGATGTGGACCCGTGACGTTCCGGGCAGAAGGGTCACGGAAGCCCGGAGTTCCTCCCGTCCCTGTGCCCCCTCCCCCACGGAACCCCCACGTCCCGGGCGTCTCGTGGCGGCCACAACCTGCCGGGGCCGCGGTGGCGCGCGAAGCCGGCCTGAACGTGCGCTCGCCCGGGGCGTGAGAACCTGGGGACATGCGCTCGTTCGCGGCCTTCGACTCCCGCCGCTACCGGACCGTCGCGCCGCGCGAGGGGTACGACCGCTGGGCGGCGACCTACGAGGAGACGGTCGAGGACG
>DASZUH010000022.1:0-7657 GCA_035547715.1 Solirubrobacterales bacterium | reverse complement strand
TGCCGTGGTGCTGGTGACCCGGATGGGGGTCAGCACCCGCGACTCCGCCCGGCGCCTCCTCAAGGAGCTCCGCCGCGTGCCCGACGTCTTCATCGCCGGGATCGTCGTGAACGGGATCTCGCCCCGCCTCTACCGGGCCCGGTCCTATGGCTACTACTACTCCTGAGGCCTTCGGCGCCGGCCTGCGGGCGCGCGCCGCGACGCCGCTCGGCAACCTCGCCACCGCCGCGGTGCTCGCCGCGCTCGGCCTCGCGGTCACCGCCCGGCTGCCGACCCCGACGCCGGTCTCGATCATCGCCGTCGTCGGCATCCTCGCGGCGACGATCTGGATGCTCTGCAGCGAACGGTACGAGTGGACGCTGGTCGTGCTGATGCTCTACCTCGGCCTCGCCGACGGCGTGCTGAAGCTGGTGACCGACTCGCAGCCGGTCACCCTGGTCCGCGACCTGCTCTTCTACGCGATCGTCGTCGGGGCGATGGTGCGGATGATCGTCCGCCGCCGGCCGCTCGTCCTGCCGCCGCTCAGCGGCTGGGTGATCGCCTGGGTGATCGTCGTCCTCGTCCAGATCGCCAACCCGCACGACGGCACCCTCCTCCACTCGGTCGCCTCGGTCCGGCCGCACGCCGAGTGGGTGCCGCTCTTCTTCCTCGGCTTCTTCGTCATGCGCAGCAGGAAGCGGCTGCGCGGGTTCCTCCTCCTGCTGCTGGTGATCGCCGCCGCGAACGGCATCGTCGGCCTGATCCAGCTGAACCTCACGCCGGACCAGCTCTCCTCCTGGGGACCCGGCTACGCGAAGGCGATCGGCGGCGAAGCCTCGGTCTCCCAGCGGATCTTCATCGACGAAGAAGGCGAAGAAAAGAACCGGCCGTTCGGCCTCGGCTCCGACATGGGGTTCGGCGGCGCCGTCGGGGTGCTGGCCGTCCCCGCCCTGCTCGCCTTCCTCAGCCTGCCGATGTCACCGCCCGCGCGGCTCGGGCTGGCGGGCCTGGCGGTCGGCGTGGTGCTCGCGGTGCTCACCTCCGAGGCGCGCGTCCACGTCGTCACCGCGGTGCTTGCGGTGATCGCCTTCGGCGTCCTCACCCTGACCAGCCGGGTCGGCGGCAAGACGCTGATCGGGATCGTCCTCGGGCTGACGATCGCGGTCGGCGCGATCGCCTTCGTCATCTCGGAAATCGGCGAAGGGTCGTTCAGCCGCTACTCGAGCATCGCCTCCCCCCGGCAGGCCGTCGTCACCGCCTACGAATACCGGGGTGGGGTGATCGCCGAGGTCCCCGACTACGTCGCCGACATCCCCTTCGGCGCCGGGATCGGCTCGCGCGGGCCGGGCGGCAGCTTCGGCGGCGCCGAGAAGAGCACGCTGAACGGGGAGAGCGAGCCGACCTACCTGCTGATCGAGCTCGGCGTCCCCGGGCTGGCGGTGATGCTGGGGTTCAACCTCGTCCTCTTCTACCTCAGCCTGACCAAGATCCGCCTGGTCGACGACCGCGAGACGCGGATCATGCTGGCGGCGGTCGCCGCACCCCTGTTCGCCCTCTTCGCCGGCTGGATCGCCGGGGTGGCGACGGCGACGACGCCGGGGGCGCCCTACCTCTGGTTCGCCGCCGGGATCCTCTCCTACTGGCTGGTGGAGACGAGGAAGCGGGCGGTGCCGAGCCCGTCGCGGGGGCTCCCGACCGCGCTGACGCCAAGAGGTGTCGGCTGATGGCGGCGGGGGGTGACCCGGCGGCACCGGAGCGGGTGGTCCTCGTCCACGGCGACCGCGGCGCCGCCGTCGATGGCATCCGCGACCACACCGAGAGGCTGGCCGCGGAGCTGAGGCGGCAGTCGCTCGCCGTCGCCGAGCTCCGCCTCCCCACCGCCCTGCCGCGGCGCGAGGCCTGGTCCCTCCTCACGCGGCGGCTCGGCGCGCTCGATCTCGGCCCGCTCGATCCGCGGACCGCGCTGGTCCTCCAGTACAGCCCCTTCTGCTACGGCCGGCGCGGCTTCGCGCCCTGGCTGCCGGCCGACCTCCTGCGCCTGCGGGCCGGCCGCAAGCGACCTCGCCTGGCGCTGATGATCCACGAGCCCTACGTGCCGATCGACTCCTGGCGCTCGGGCTTGATGGGCCTCTGGCAGCGACTGCAGCTCGGCTCCCTGCGCCTGCTCGCCGACACCGTCTTCGCCTCGATCGAGCCCTGGGCGCGGAAGTTCGCCGCCCTGCTCCCGGAGCGTCCCGCCCACCACCTGCCGGTCGGCTCGAACTTCCCCGACGCGCGGGGGGCGCGGGAGGACTCCCGCCGCCGCCTCGGCGCCGAGGAGGGGACGCTCGTGGTCGGCTGCCTCGGTCGCGACCATCCCGGCTGGCTCGGCGACCACGTCGTCGCCGCCGCCAACCTGATCGCGCGCTCCGGGCCGCCGCCGGTGCTGCTGAACCTCGGCGCCGAGGCGGCGGCGCCGGCGGGGCTCGACCGGGCGGTCCGGGTCGAGCGGCCCGGCTTCCTCGCGGCGGGGGACTTCGCCGCCCTCCTCGCCGCCGCCGACCTCTTCCTCGCGCCGACCGCCGACGGCGTCTCGACCCGCCGCGGCTCGACGATGGCGGCGCTGCAGCACGCCGTCCCCGTCCTCGCCACCGACGGGCCGCTCACCGACCCGGTCCTGCGCGGGACGCCGGCGCTGAGCCTGACGCCGGTCGGCGACCGCGAGGCCTACGCGCGAGCCGCCGCCGCGCTGGCCGCCGACCGCGACCGCCGCCGGGCGGCGGGGCGCGCCGGGCGCGAGCTCTACGAGCGCGAGTTCGACTGGCCGGTGATCGCCCGCGGGCTGCTCGCCGGGCTGGCGGCGGGCTGATGGCGCTCCGCGTCCTGATCGTCGCCCCGTGGGGCGATCGACTCGGCGGGGCGGAGGAGATGCTCTGGCTGACGCTGAAGCATTGCGACCGTACCCGGATCGAGCCCGCCGTCGTCTTCCTCGGCCCGGGACCGTTCGCCCGGGAGGTCGCCGGGCTCGGGGTGCCGACCGAGACGATCGGCGCGGGGCGCCTGCGCGACGTGCCGGCGACGATCGGGACCGTGGGCCGGCTGGCGGGCGTCGTGCGGCGGCGGCGGCCCGACGTGCTGCTCAACTGGAGCGCCAAGGCGCATATATATGGAGCGCCCGCGGCGGTGGCCGCGGGCGGCCGCGTGCGCACCCTCTGGTGGCAACACGCCACACCGGACGGCCACTGGGTGGACCGGCTCGCCACCCTGCTGCCGGCGCGGGCGGTCGGCGCCAGCTCCGAGGCGGCGCGCGCGGCGCAGGGCGCGCTGCGGCCGCGACGGCCGGTCTTCGTCGTCCACCCCGGGGTCGAGTGGCAGCGCCGGCCGGGGTCGCCGACCGGGGCCGAGACGCGGCGCCGGCTCGGCATCCCCGCCGACGCCGCGGTGGCCGGGATCGTCGGCCGCCTGCACCCGTTCAAGTGCCAGGACCGCTTCCTCCGCGCGCTGGCCGAGCTGCGCCGGCGCGGCCAGGACGTGCACGGGCTGATCGTCGGCGGCGACGCCTTCGACCTCGCGCCCGCCTACCTCGGGGAGCTGCGCGCGCTGATCCGCGAGCTGGGCCTGGAGGACCGGGTGACGATGACCGGCCAGGTCGCCGACGCGACGCCGTACTTCGACGCGATGGACGTCGCCGTCAGCGCCTCGGTCGGGGAGGGCTTCGGCATCGTCCTGATCGAGGCGATGGCCGCGGGCGTCCCGGTGGTCGCGGTGGCGAGCGGCGGCCCGCGCGAGATCGTCGAGGACGGGGTCACCGGCGTGCTCGTCGCCGCCAACGGCCCGGCGCTCCTCGCCGATGCCGTCGGCGGCCTCCTCGCCGACCCCGACCGGCGGGCGCGGATGTCGGCGGCGGCGACGCGCGCCTCCCGCCACCGCTTCTCGGCCGAGGCGATGGCCGCGCGGATCACCGCCGAGCTGACGGAGCTCGCCCGTGCCTGAGCCGGGGGCGCCCCCCGAGATCACCCTGGTCGCCAACGACATCCGCGCCGAAGGCGGGATGGAGCGCCAGCTGACCGTGCTGGTCGGCGGGCTGCTCGACGCCGGCCACAAGGTGACGGTGATCGCCTGGACCTGCGAGCTGCCGCCGCACCCCAACCTGCGCCGGCTGCGGGTGCCCGGGCCCTCGCGTCCCTACGCGCTCGGCTACCCGCTCTTCCTCCTCCTCGCCTCGGCCTTGGTCACCCTCCGCGGCCGCGGCGAGGTCCACAGCACCGGCGCGATCGTCCTCAACCGGACCGCGGTCTGCACGGTCCACTTCTGCCACCACGCCCCCGGGGCGTCCGCGGTCCCGCGGGCGTCGCGGCCGACCGCGGCCCACCGGGCGAACGCCTGGGTGGTGCGGCGGCTCAACCTGCTGGCCGAGCGCTGGTGCTATCGGCCCGGGCGGGCGACGCGGCTGGTCGGGGTATCGGGCGGGATCGCGCGAGAGCTCGGCGAGCACTTCCCGCGCATGCGGGAGCGGATCGCGGTGATCCCCAACGGCGTCGACACCGCGCACTTCTCCCCCGCGCCGCGGCCCGCGCCCGAACCCGGGGAGGCCCTGCGCGTCCTCTTCGTCGGCGGCGACTGGGAGCGCAAGGGGCTGCCGATCCTGATCGCGGCGCTCGCCGCGTGCCCGGGGGCCGAGCTCGACGTGGTCGGCGCCGGCGACGTCGAGGGACACCGGCGCCTCGCCCGTCGGCACGGCGTCGAGGCGCGGGTCCACTTCCGCGGCACCGCCGCCGACACCGCGCCCGCCTACCGCGCCGCCGACGTCTTCGCCCTGCCGACCGCCTACGAGTCCTTCTCGCTGGTCACCTACGAGGCCGCCGCCTCGGGCCTGCCGCTGCTGGCGACGCGGGTCAACGGCATCGAGGACCTGCTCCGCGACGGGGTCAACGGCTGGTTCGTCGAGCGCTCGGCCACCGATGTCGCGGCGCGCCTGCGGACGCTGCGGGCCGACCCGGCGCGGCGCCGCGAGATGGGCGCGGCGGCGCGGCGCGACAGCCTCGGCTTCTCCTGGCGGCGGGTGGTCGAGGCCTACCGCGCGCTCTACACCGAAATCGAGGAGGAACGATGGACCACGCGGGCGTGACCGACACCGGCGAGCGGCTCGACCTCGCCACCGAAGGCGACACCCACGTCAAGCTCAAGCACCTCGAGCGCTACCGCTGGGCGCTGCCGCAGGTGTCGGGCCGGGTGCTCGACGTCGCCTGCGGCACCGGCGGCGGCAGCGCGATGCTGGCCCGGCGCGCCGCCGTGATCGGCCTCGACGCCGACGCCGGCGCGATCGAGCTGGCCCGCTCGCGTGAGCCCGAGGTCGACTTCCGGCTCGGCGCGGTGCCGCCGCTCCCCTTCGAGTCGGCGGCCTTCGACACGGTGGTGAGCTTCGAGACGATCGAGCACCTCGAGGCCGACCGTGAGTTCGTCGCCGAGATCCGCCGGGTCCTGAAGCCGGGCGGGGCGCTGCTCCTCTCGACGCCCAACAAGGAGGTGAGCTCGCCCGACGGCCCGCCGTCGAACCCCTGGCACGTGCGCGAGTACCGCCTCGAGGACCTGCGGCGTCTGCTCGCCGACTTCGCGGAGGTCGAGGTCTGGATGCAGGATCCGCGTCCGGGGACCGCCGCGGAGCGGGCGGCCCGGCGGCTGATCGCCCGCTACCCGTCGCTCTGCAGGCCGGGCCGCTGGTGGGACCGACTCGGCCACGGCGACGGGACCGTGGAGCGGTGGGACGGCCGCAGCCCGTCGAACTGGGTCCTGCGGGCGAGGCGCGGACGGTGAGCGGGCGCAAGAACGGGTCGCCCCGGCCCGTTCCCGGTCACGTGCAGGCCGGGATCCGGGTCGACTTCTTCATCGTCGGGGCGCCGAAGGCGGGGACGACCTGGCTCTACCGCAACATCGGCCGGAGCCCGGACCTCTTCGTCGCCGCCAACAAGGAGCCGCGTTACTTCAGCGTCGAGGACGGGGCCGAGGTCGCCTTCGTCGGCCCCGGCGACGACTCCTGGATGGGGCACTTCGTCAGGTCGAGGGCCGACTACGAGGCGCTCTTCGACGGCGCCGGCGAGGGCCGGCTGCGGGGCGAGGCGTCGAGTGACTACCTCTACACCTCGGCCGTCGCGGCGCCGCGGATCCGCCGCGAGTGCCCCGCCGCCCGGATCATCGTGATGCTCCGCGACCCGGTCCACCGCGCCTACTCCAACTGGCTCCACCACCGGCGCGACGGGCGCGAGCCGCTGCCCTTCGGCGCGGCCCTCGACGCCGAAGAGGAGCGGATCGGCGCCGGCTGGGCCTGGTGGTGGCACTACCGCGAGCGGGGTTGGTACTCCCGCCAGCTGGAACCCTTCCTCGAGCACTTCCCCGCCGACCAGATCCTGCTGCTGCGCCACGACGACCTGCGCCGGGACCCGCAGGGCCTCCTGCGGCGGGTCGGCGACTTCCTCGAAGTCGACGTCCTCGCCGACGGCGACCTCCTCCGCGGCCGCAACGAATCGGTGCTCGTCCGCTCGCCCTTCCACCGCACGGTGCGCCGCGTCGCCCGCCCGAACGCCGTCGCCCGCGCGCTCCTGCCCCGGCCGGTGCGCGCGACCCTGCGCCGCCGAGTCGACCGCGGCACCCTCCACAAGCCGACGATCCCCCCCGAGGACTACCGCCGCCTGCGCCGCTTCTACGCCGCCGATATCGAGCGCCTGGCCGGGATGGTCGACCTCGATCTGTCGGAGTGGGGTTGATGGGGCGGGATGGGGGCGCGGCAAGCTGTCGCCCGGGGCGGGCGGCCGGCCTGGGGTTGGCGGCCGTCCGAGTTGCGCCCGGCCTTCTCGTTGGCGACCCTGGCAGGTTGTGGCCGCCACCGAGCAGGCCGGGGGTGTGGGGAGAGGTGCGAGGGTTCGTGACGTTGTGCCGGGCGGATGTGCGCGTGTCGCCGGGAAGGAGCGCATGATCGGTCACGAAGGCGAGGGATCCGTGACGAAGGCCCATGTGACGTCACGGTCCCTCCCGTCTTCTCCATGCGTCCGGGCCCTCCGTTCGCTGCTTGTACCGCATAGGGGTACAAGCAGCGAACGGAGGGATCGGGACCCGGATCCATGTGCCCGAATCCATGGGGACTAGTGACGAATGGGGACGAAGGGTGACGGAGGCGTGGAGTTCCTCCCATCCCCGTGACCCCCGCCCGCCCGGGAGGGCGATCGGCGCAGGGTCCGTGACGAAGATCCATGGAACGTCACGGTCCCGTCCCACCTCCACATCACGCCCACGACGTCCGTGCACTTGTACCGGCTATAGGGGGCACAACTGCACGAACGTCCCCTGGCCTGATGTGGACCCGTGACATTCCTCGCCAAACCGTGACGGAAGCCCGCACCTCCTCCCGTTCCTGTGCCCGCTTCCCCACGGAACCCTCACGTCCCGGGCGTCTCGTGGCAAGCGGGCAACCTGCCAGGGCCGCCGCGAGACGCCCGGGACCACCTCGGACGGCCGCCGCAGCCCGGGCCGCCGCCCCACGCACCTCGGACGGCCACGGCGCCCTGGACGGCCACCCCGCCCCCGAGCCCCCGGGACGCACGCTCTAGCCCGGCAGCCGCCCCGCCGCCTTGGTGGCGGCGCGCAGTCGGGCGGCCAGCTCCGGGGTCAGGGCTCCTGGCTCCATCCGCCAGGTCCAGTTCTGGGG